>JBBQRS010000015.1:0-58225 GCA_038214535.1 Anaerolineae bacterium | reverse complement strand
CTGGTTGGGCTGGGGGCGGGGGGGGGGGGGGGGGGGGGGGGTGGCGCCCCCCGGGCCGCGGGGGTGGGCGCCCAAACCACACGCACGCCCCCCCCGCTCCCCGCGTCTCCGCGTGCGCATCCGGGTTGGGTTCTCCCCCTCTTCTTCTTCGTTTCTTCGTTACTTCGTGGTAAATTTCTTTCTTGGTGTTCTTGGTGTCTTGGTGGTGGATCTTGAAAGGCCAGGCTACGATGAAGTCTACGGTGACAACTTCTTATGGTCAGGTGGTGGGCGCACGCGACACGGCGACGGGGGTGACCAGCTTCAAGGGCGTGCCCTTCGCCGCGCCGCCGGTGGGCGAGTTGCGGTGGCGGACGCCGCAGCCCGTGGAGCCGTGGACGGGTGGGCGCGAGGCGCTGCGGTTTGGCCCGCGCGCGATGCAGTTGCCCATCTTCGGCGACATGAACTTCCGCTCGGACGGAATGAGCGAGGACTGCCTCTATCTGAACGTCTGGACGCCCGACCCCACGCCCGGCGCGCGGCTGCCGGTGTTGGTCTATTTCTACGGCGGCGGCTTCATCGGGGGCGACGGCTCGGAGCCGCGCTATGACGGGGAGCAGATGGCCCGCCGCGGCATCGTGGCGCTGACGGTGAACTACCGCCTGGGCGTGTTTGGCTTCTACGCCCACCCCGAACTGCGCGCCGAATCGCCGCACGGCAGCGCGGGCAACTACGGCTACCTCGACCAGAGCGCCGCACTGCGCTGGGTGCGCGACGAGATCACGGCCTTCGGCGGCGACCCGGAGCGCGTGACCATCGCCGGGGAATCGGCGGGTTCGGCCTCGGTCAGCGCGCAGATGATCTCGCCCCTGTCGCGCGACCTGATCGCGGGCGCGATCGGGTCCAGCGGGTCGCTGCTGGGCACGCTGCCGCCCGCGCTGCCGGATCTGGCGGAATGGTTGGCGTTGGTCTTCGCGGAGAGGGTGGGCGCGGCGTCGCTGGCGGAGTTGCGCGCGATCCCGGCGAAGAAGCTGCTGCGCGCCACGAAGGGGATGGATCCGCAGGAGTTCCCCGGCGTGATTGATGGTTACTTCTTCACGGAGACCCCGTTCGAGACCTTCGCCGCCGGCGAGCAGGCCCAGGTTCCGCTGATGGTCGGCTGGAACTCCGAGGAGATGAACCCCCGCTGGCTGTTTGGCCGCCGCAAGCTGACGCCGAAGAATTACGCGGCGGTGCTGCGCAAGCTGTACGGCGACCGGGCGGATGAGGCGCTCGCGCTCTATCCCGGCGCGACGCCGGAGGAGGTCGAGGGTTCGGCCACCGACCTGGCGGGCGACCTTTTCATCGTCTACAGCACATGGAAGTGGGCGGACGAGCATCGCAAGACGGGCTGCCCGGTCTACCGCTACTATTACGCCCACCCGCGCCCGCCGATGGTCCCGGAAATGGGCGACGCGGTGGCCGGGTTGGCCGGGGGTGTGGTGCGTAAATCGAAGACGGCCAAAGCGATGCCGCCCGCGAAGGGCGCGGTGCATTCGGCGGACATCGAGTACGCGATGGGCAACCTGGCGACGAATGCGGTCTACGCGTGGACCGACGAGGATGCGCAGGTCTCGGAGCTGATGCAGGCGTATTACGCCAACTTCATCGTGACGGGCGACCCTAACGGCCCCGGTCTGCCCGCGTGGCCCCCCGCAGGCCAGGGCGCGGAGATGCAATACATGGTGTGGGACGTGGCGCCCCGCGTCGCGATAGACGGCCACCGCGCGCGTTATGCGTTTCAGGAGGTACAAGGAAACAAGTAGGCATGGACCAGGCGCCTGTCCCTTATCTCCTTGTTTCCCTGCCCCCTCCGTGGTAAATTACCCTCCATGTCACAACGCGAACTACGCTCTATCTTGACGGCGACGGTGGTCGCGGCGTTCCTGTCGGCCTTCATGGGGTCGGCGCTGAACATCGCGCTGCCCACCATCGGCAACGAGCTGGCGATGACCGCGGTGCAGTTGAGCTGGGTGCCGACGGCGTTCACGCTGGCCGCGGCGATGCTGCTGGTGCCGCTGGGCCGGCTGGCCGACATCCACGGCCGCAAGCGCTTCTTCATCCTCGGCCTGTTGGTCAGCGTGGTCTCTTACATCCTGGCGATGGTCGTCCGGTCGGGCGAGGCGCTGCTGGCCGTGCGGGTGATCCAGGGGCTCGGCGCGGCGTTGCTCTTCGCCACCAGCACGGCGATCCTCACCTCCAGTTTCCCGCCAGGCGAGCGCGGCCGCGTGTTGGGGATCAACACCGCGGCGGTCTACACGGGGCTGTCGGCGGGGCCGTTCCTGGGCGGCGTGCTGACGCAGAACTTCGGTTGGCGCAGCATCTTCCTGGTGAGCGCCGGGCTGGCGCTCGTCGCGGCGGCGCTGGCGTGGCGCATCCCCGCGGAATGGGCCGAGGCGAAGGGGCAGTCGTTCGACCTGGCCGGCTCGCTGATCTACGGGGCGGCGGTGGCCGCGACCATGTTCGGGCTGTCGCGGCTGCCGGGGCGTGAGGGCGGTGCGCTGATGCTCGCCGGAGCCGCGGGGCTGGTCGCCTTCGTCGCGTGGGAGCAGCGCGTCGCGAACCCGGTGTTGAATATCGGGCTCTTCCGGCACAACCGGGTCTTCACGATGTCGAACCTGGCCGCGCTGATCAACTACAGCGCGACCACGGCGGTCGGCTTTCTGCTCAGTCTCTACCTGCAATATATCCGCGCGCTGCCGCCACAGGCGGCGGGGCTGGTGCTGGTGGCGCAGCCGGTGATGCAGGCGCTCTTCTCGCCCGCAGCGGGCCGCCTCTCCGACCGGGTCGAGTCGCGCATCGTGGCCTCGGCGGGGATGGCGATCACCGCGACCGGGTTGGCGACGCTGATCTTCGTCGGCCCGAACACGCCGCTCGTCTTGCTGATCGGCAGCCTGGTGCTGCTGGGGTTCGGCTTTGCGCTCTTCTCATCGCCCAACACCAACGCGGTGATGAGCTCGGTGGCGCGGCCCGATTATGGCGTCGCGTCGGCCACGCTGGGCACCATGCGGCTCACCGGCCAGATGCTCAGCCTGGGCGTGACGATGCTGCTCTTCGCCCTCTTCATCGGCCCGGTGCAGATCACCCCGGAGGTGTACCCCGCGTTCTTGACGGCGATGCGCGTCGCGTTCATCATCTTCGCCGCCCTCTGCTTCGCCGGCGTCTTCGCGTCCCTCGCGCGCGGGAACTTTCACCACGAAGAAACGAAGGAAGGAGAAAAGTAGATAAGTAAACAAGGAGACAGGGAAACAAGGGTGAGGAGCCTGGTTCTTGGCTCCTTGGCTACTTGTGTACTTGTGTACTTGTATCCTTGTCTCCTTGTTTTCCTGCCTCCTCCCTTCGTTTCTTCGTTCCTTCGTGGTAAACTCCTTGGGAAGGGAGGTTGCGATGGAAGATGTGATTTTGCAACCTGCGCGGGAGCGGACGTTTGGCCTCGGGCATTACCTCGCCTGGATCGGCGGCAGCGCGCTGGCGGTGATCGTCGGCATGGCCGCGATGTACCTGTTCATCTACGTCGCGAACGGCGTCATCCCCGATTTCAACGAAGATCACTTTGCGGGCTATGCGATGTTCGCCATCTTCGGCGCGGCCATCGGGGTCGCGCAATGGCTGCTGCTGCGCGGGCGTATCCCGCGCGCCGGGTGGTGGATCGTCGCGACGACGGCAGGGCTGTGGGCGGGCACGACCTTTGCATTTCGCCTCACGGGGATGCGCACGCCCGTCTTGCCGTTCCAACTGCTGCTGGGCGGCGCGGTGACCGGCTTCATCCTCGGCGCGGCGCAACTGCTGGTGCTGCGGCCCAACCGGCGCGGCATGGTGATCTGGCTGCTGGCGAGCGCGCTGGGCTGGCTGCTGCTGACGCTGGTGACCGGGGAGACGCTGGACCACATGACCGACCTGCTGGCGCTGGGCGCGCTCCCCGCGGCGGTCAACGGGCTGGCGCTGGCGTGGTTCCGCCGCGATCTCGTGGGCGCGCGTGACGCGGAGGCGTAGGGAGGGCGGAGGAGCGAAGGTGGAGAGGTGCAGAGGAGGCCTCACAACAAGAAACCCGGTTTCTCGAAGAAACCGGGTTTCTCACTTCTGACTTCTGGCCTCTGCCTTACGGCGTGATCTTCACCACCTGGCCGATGCCGGGCATGACGCTGAAATTGCTCACGAAGACTGAACCGTCGGCGGCAACGACCACGCCGCCGGGGGCGACCAGCCCTTCGCTCGCGATCTCGGTGCGGACGCCGGTGATCTTGTCCACCTTGATCAGCGCGCCCGTGCAGTCGCCGAAGATCTCACAGCCCAGGAGCCCGTTTTTGGCGATTTCCAGCACGTAGAGGTTGCCGGCGGCGTCGAAGGCGATGTCAATGATCGCCGTGAAGCCGTCTTCGAACATCGTCATGCTGCCATCCATGGCGACCCGGTATACACTGGTGTAACCCGGCGTGAACGGGAACCCGCCCAACAGACCCACGTAGGCCGCGCCGTCGGGCCCAATCACTACCGCGTTCGGCACGGCTTCGGCCGGCATCTCGGGCGGCAGGCCGAACATATCCTGAATCATCGGATCCACCGGCACGATGCGCGGCGGGAAGACGGCCAGGGTCGTGACCGTCTGGGTCGCGGCGTTCGTTTTGAGCAGGGCGTTCGCGCCCGCGTCCGCTACCACCGCTTCCGTGCCGCTGATCCCGGCGATCGAGTACGGGTTCGAGTCAATTGCGCCGCCGTCGGGGTTCGCATCGGCCTCATGCTGCGATACGTCCACCGTGTAGCGCCACTTCGGGCTTTGCGGGTTCTTGACCTCACGGCCGAACCCCATCCCGAAGGTCTCCCGGATGGCCGGATCGCCGCCCAGGTTGATGATGCCGAAGTTGCCGCCGCCGCTGAAGGACACATCGGAAAGCCCCCCGGCTCCCGAGCCGTCGGGACCGGCCCCAGAGGGAAAGCCCGTCGCCACGCGGCTGACCGCGCCGTTGTTCAGGTTGATGCGCGTCACCGAGCTGGTATTCCCGGCACAGACTTCCGCAGTAGGATCTTCAGGATTAGGTACGCAGGACGAAGGGTCAGTTCCACCGACGCCGGCTTCGGCCACGTAGAGTTGGTTCTTGATGGTGAGATCGAGGCCGCGGGGGTTGTTCAGCCCCTCGGCGATCACTTCGAAAGTGGCGTCTTGCGGGGAGACGTCGGCGGCTTGCAACGCCGCTTGCGCGGCCGGGGCGCTCAGGTTGAAGGCCAGCGGGTTGCGGAACTGATCCGCTTTGAGCGGGCCGCCGCCCTGGGCGAACGCGCTGATGGGGGTCAGCAACAGGGCCGCGGTGACGGCGAACAGTGCGGCGCGACGCAGTACAGAGAACTGTCGAGACATCTACAGGCCTCCTCACGAAAATAACGCGCCGATGGCAAAAGCTGGCAAGACTTATGGCGCGGCACAAGTATCGCGCCGTCGTCGCCGGCTGATGTAAGGGGGATTCCCGTTCCGGTAATCCAAGTATAGTACTTGTAAGCACATTGTATCGTGTTGGTGTGGTGGGCATGGAGGGGCTAACACGGATGGGCCAACACGGATGGGCGGGCTGACACGGATGGGCTGACACGGATGGCGCACCGGTTCTACGCGTTCCGCCTGATCTTTTATGCGTTCATCGGCGCGGGCATCGGCGTGTGGTTCGCCAGCCTCTTCACCGGCTCGACCACCGGCTTCCTGCCGTTAGTGTTCGGGATCATCGGCGCGATCGTCTTCGCGCTGTTGAGCAACTTCCTGGCCCCGTTTGCGCGGCTGCTGCTGGGCATCGCCGGCGGCGCGCTGGTGGGGCTGGCGATTGCCTCGGCGTTGGGTTTGGGCAGTTTCCTGTCGGTCATCTTCGCGGTGGTCGGCGCGGTGATCGGCGTGTTCGCGGTGGCCCTCTTCTTCGACCCCTACATCATCGCGATCTCCGCCATCGGCGGCGCCGGGCTGGTGATGGACGGCATCAACGAGCTGCTGCCGGGGATGAATATGTTCAACCGCATGACGATCGCGGATGGCGGCTTCTTGCCGCTGATCATCTGGATCGTGCTGGCCGCCGTGGGGCTGGGCTGGCAGTTCGCGAACATCCGCAAGTGGGTCAACGCGGTGATCCGCGAGCAGATTCTGGGGCACGTTCCCGCGCCCCGCTAAGTGACCCGAACGCCGCGTCTCGCAACGGTCGCCGGGACGCGGCGTGTTTTGGACCACGAAGTAAACGAAAGAACGCGAAAGGCGCGAAAAACCTTTCGCGTTTTTCGCGCCCTTTCGTGTCTTTAGTGGTCCAAACGTTACCCCGCCGCTTCCTTCATCAGCTCCTCGCGCCGCCGCCGGTACTCGATGACGGGGCGGTCGCCGCGGATCAGTTGCTCGTCCATGCGCAGCGCCGAGGCGGGCGGCTGGTGCGTGTTGACGACGCGCCGATCCTGGTGGGCGACGTAGAGGTTGAAGGGCAGGAGCAGGTAGCCCATCGCGTCGCGCAGCACGGGCAGCGTCATGATCTTCTGATAAGCGCGCAGATAGACCATCGTGTGCGTCTCGTCAACCGGCACGAAGGCAATCACGGCGCGCATCTGGTCGCTGATGTGGTTCTGCCACAGGTTGGGGAAGATGAACTCGAGCCGGAAGTCGTGGTTGGGGTTGGGCACGGGCACCTCCGTGCTGGTGCGGGGCGGCGTCCCGTCGTCGAGCTTGTTGTAGGTGTAGATGTTGAACGCGTTCGGGCTCACCCACTTCATCCCCGGCCCTTCGACCAGCGTGCGATTGCCGCGCCCGATGCTGTTGGCGTGGATGAAGGGGACGTGGACGACATCGAGCTGGTTCTCGATCACGCGCGAGTAGTGCGTGTCCCAGGGGTCGTGCGCCGTCTTGTAGTAGAGCGAGTCGTCAATGTCCGCGAACCATTCCGGCGGGGCCAGGTCGGCGGGCGGGTTGTAGCCCCACCAGACCCAGATGAACCCGTGCGCCTCGTGGGTGGGATAGGGCGGCACGTGGAAGGCTTGCGGCACGGGGGCCGCCTTGCCGTTCGCGGGGATCACGGTCACGCGGCCGGTGGAGTCGTACTCGAAGCCGTGGAACGGGCATTGCAACCGGCCGTTCTCCAGCACCTTGCCGGTGCTCAACTCGATGCCACGGTGACAGCACTTGTCGGCCATGCAGATCACCTTGCCGGCGCCGTCGCGCCAGAACACCATCTTCTGCCCCAGGCGCGTGACGCCCACGGGCTTGCTCTTGACCTCCGCTGATTCGAGGAGGACGTACCATTGGTTGGGGATCATAAAACTCTTGTCTCTATCCCACGCCACACATGAACTAAAATCTGATTCTTACCCGATTTTCTTCGACAATCCAAAGCGCGTGTTCCGGTGTTTCCACCGTGAAGAGCGCGAGTAAACGTCTGATGATTTCCAATATCGTCCGCCTATCCTGCCATTTCATATGCACGCTCCTGGCGCATCCGCGGAATCTACCTGCACGCCTTAACCGCAAGATTGTGGATGGATTATAGCATAATGTGCGCGGCGCGCGGAACTTGACAGGCCGGGAAAGCCTGTGCTACACTTGCACCGTAGTGACAAACCCGGTTTTTCTAAAAAACCGGGTTTGTGAAGCCAGTGAAATTCCATCAGAAAGGAGGGCCACACATGTGCAAAGTTGTCGAAAATGCAGGTTGGGTGTCTGCCGGTGTGCGCCCTCGGCCCACGCGCTAGCGCGTTCTTCTCGCTTCCCCGCGCGGCCACGGACGCACCGGCTCCGTGGCTGTTTTATTTTGCCACGAATTACACGGATTACACGAATTTTCTTTCAAGAAAAGAGTGTATTGATCGTGTCATTCGTTGCCAATCCTTTGCTAGAATACCGACGTACATGAATTAAAATAATTCGTGAAAATTCGTGTAATTCGTGGCAAAAGGTCTTCCAGGAGCAAGTGAGTTGACTCGATACGATCAGAAGCAGTGGCTGGATGAGGATTTTGACCCGATGGCGCTGCCGGAGGCGCAACCCCATGCGAAGGGGCGACTCCGCAAGCGCGGCGTCAATCGATCGGATCACGTGGTGGTGGATGACATCCTCACGCACATTGACACGAAACCGGCGGTGGCCGATGGCAGCTTCAACCCGACGTTCCACGGCTCGCGCTACGAGCGGGTGTGGATTCTGAGCTGGCTGGGGCCGTTCTACGACGACAAGAAGATCACCGACGTGTTGCACCGGGTGAAGGGCGGCAAGGAGGCCAACGTCTATTGCTGCGCGGCGCACCCCGATACCGGGCTTGAGTTGCTGGCGGCGAAGGTCTATCGCCCGCGCCAGTTCCGCAACCTGCGCAACGACAGCCGCTATCGCCAGGGGCGCGCCCTGCTCGATGCGCGCGGCAAACCCGTGGGCGACCGGCGCGCCCTGCGCGCGGTCTACCAGGGCACGCGCAAGGGCAAGGATATCCAGCATACCTCATGGCTGGCCTACGAGTATGATCTGCTGACGCGGCTGTGCGCGGCGGGCGGTGATGCGCCGCGCCCGATCGCGATGGGCAACAATACGATCCTGATGGAGTACGTGGGCGCGGTGGGCGCACCGGCGCCGGCGCTGGCCGAGGTGCAACTGCGCAAGCGCGAGGCGCGGCCGCTCTTCGACCGGTTGCTCCACAACGTCGAACTGATGCTCTCGCTGGGCCGTGTGCATGGCGACCTGTCGGCTTATAACGTGCTATACTGGGAGGGGGAGATCAAGATCATTGATTTCCCGCAGGCCATCGAGCCGGCGACCAACCCCGATGCGCGCGCCATCCTGGGCCGTGACGTGCTGCGCCTGTGCCAGTACTTCGCGCGCTACGACGTGAAGAGCGACCCCGTCGCCATCGCCGACGACCTGTGGGCGCGCTATGCCCCGCCGGAGAGCGACATGCCGGTGGGGTTTGTCGAGGACGCAGAGGAGTAGAGGACGCGGAGGGGCGGAGGAGCAGAGGGGCGGAGGGGCGGAGGAGTAAGCATCCTCAGATGCGAACGGGCGCGGGGGCCGCGTTACCCATCCGTGTCGGCCAACACCCTCACCCTGACCCTCCCCGGATTACCGGGGACAATGGCTGCCAGGGGGCGAGGGAACCAGGCCGGTCCACTCTCCTCCGCCCCTCCGCCCCTCCGCTCCTGTTGACACGCGGCATGGATGGCGCGAGAATATACACGGGACGCGCTCCGGCCGCGTCCGGCCCTTGAGGTTCGCGCATTGACGAGGAGGTCTATGATGCGTGTGAAGATGATTTTGGTCCTCTGTGTCCTGGCCGTCATGCTGGCCGCGCCGGCCGCGGCGCTGGCGGCGACCCCGGCTCCGGGCGGTGCGCCGGGCGGCTATTGGTATCAGGTGAAGCACGGCGACACCCTGGCCGCCATCGCCCGCAAGACCGGCGTCCCGATGGACGCGATCTCCGGGGCGAACGGGCTGGTGAACATCAACCGCATCTGGGCGGGGACGTGGCTGTGGATTCCGAAGTTCGACACGCCGCCGGTGCAGCCGCCGCCCGGCCCCACCTGTCGCACCAAGATCACGGTGCAGCGCGGCGACACGCTGGCGGCCATCGCCCGCAAATACGGGGTGACGGTCGCAAGCCTGGCGAAGAACAACGGCATCCAGAACGTGAACGTGATTCACGTCGGCCAGCGGCTGTGCATCCCCTGGCCCGGCACGCCGCGCTAAGCGGGGAGATCACGCGGAGGCGCGGAGAACGCGGAGGATACTTTTCTTTTCTCCGCGCCCTCCGCGTCTCCGCGTGCTGAAGATGAACGGACAGGATTTACAAGATTGACAGGATTTGAAGGATGCCATCCTGTAAGTCCGGTAAATCCTGTCTTCTTTAATTTCTCCGCGGCTCCGCTGCGGTTTCAGGGTCGGCGTTCAGTCGCAGGCCTGGAAGGCGGGAAGGTGGCTGTTGAGCGACGCGGTTTGCAGGTTCTCGTAGACCCGCACTACGTCGGGGTTATCCGTCACCACGAGCAGATCGTCATAGAGTGCCGCGTCGGCGATCTCGGCGGCCACGCCCGCGGCGCAGGCATCTTGCAGCGTCGCGAAGGTCGGGGGCACGGTGAGGCCGGGGTTCGTCGGCGTGTCCACGCCGTAGCGATCCGCGACGCGCAGCAGGGCGTTGACGTGTTGTCCTTCAGCGCGGACGATGCGACTGAACGGGAACGCGCCCGGGTATTGATCCAGCACGGCATTGTAGAGGTTCAGCGCGCCGTATTCCTCCAGCACGGCCCGCTCCAGCGCGGCCTGCTCGGCGGCGTCCAGCGGTGCGGTCGCCGTCGCGGTGCGACTCATGCTGCCCATAGTGCCCACATTATTCTGACGGCTCCCGCCGCCCGGCCCGCGCCCATCCAGCGCCGCCGCGCCCACGGTCATGGGGATTGCCAGCGCCATCACCACCGCGCCCAGCGCAATCTGGCGCATCCATGTCTTTTTCATCGGTCACTCTCCTGTGATTTGCATTTGCCGGCTCGTTCACCGGCGACATCCTCAGTCTAGCAGGGGAGTGTGAAGAAGCTGTGAACGCGGTGTGCGCGGGTGATGAAGCGGGCCATCCCGTTCGTAGTGCGCCCGTCAGGGCGCTTTGGCGAGCGCGCTACGAACCGTGGGATGTGCGCAAATCAGTTGGTGATCGCGACGAAGAGGGTGTAGTTCACCGCGCCCGCGCCGGTGGGCAGGCCGACGCAGATCGTGTAGTCCTGCGTGGCGGGCAGGCGACCGCTGAAGGACGGCCCGCCCACGGACATCCGCTTGAGGGGCGAGCCGTCGGCCCCCACCAGCGAGAAGCCGGCGGCATTGCCCGGCGACGTGACCTGCACCGTCATGAGCTGGTTGGCCCGCGCCCCCAGGATATAGCAAGACAACCCCGCGCCCGCGACTTGTCCGGTCAGCGTGGCCGACGTGCCGCCCGCGGGGAAGTGGACACGCCGCGGTGCAGGCGACGGCGACGCGGTCGGCGGGATGGTGACCGTCAGGCTGTAAGTGGTGGAGCCGACCGCCGTCGCCACGCAGATCAGGTAGTCGGTGGTCGCGGGCAGCGTCCCCGTCCAGGTGCGCGCTTCGCTCTCCAGCCGCTTGAGCGGGAAGCCGCCGATGGCGTTGATGTCCACGGCGCTCACCAGGAAATTCGCGGCGTTGCCCGGCGAGGTGATTTGCACCGCCATCTGTTGCCCGGCGCGCGCCGCGACCGTGTAACAGGCGCGACCGGGGGCCGTCACCCTGCTCGTGACGGTGGCCGCCGATCCGCCGGGCGGAAATGAGATGCGGGTGTAGCCCGTCCCGCCCGCCGCAGGGATGCGCAGGCGCTGGCCCACGTAAATCCGATCGGGGTTGATGATGTGGTTGAGCTGCATCAGCGTCGCCACACTGGTGTGATAGCGGCGGGCGATCCCCGCCAGCGTATCGCCGCGCTGCACCGTGTAGATGATCTCGCTCTGCGCGGGAGCCGCGCGAAGCTCCGTGGCGGGCGCGGCGTTCACCGGCTCGGCGTGGCCGCCCGCCCAGAAGACGCCCGTCAACAGCAGGACGAGCCCTAAACCCAGTCTCTGTATCTTCATCGCAAACCTCCTGTTCGATCAATAAGAATCCATCCGCATATTCCCAGATCACCGGCCACTTTGTAGTAACGGCTTTAGCCGTTGTCGTACGCCCCAACGGCTAAAGCCGTTACTACAAAGGAGCGGGATGCGCAGTTTGTAGATAGATTCCAAGCACCGACGCGCGTATCGTACGCCCGTCGCCGGGCGATGTGTGTAACGTTAATTGCCATATCGTGCAGACCAGATCCCCGCTACTGCACAGGAAGTCCAAATGCGCCTGGAGTCGAGGCTTCAGCCGGTCGCATCCATGACGCCTATTGCCGCAAAAACCGGCTGAAGCCTCCACTCCAATATTGCAGAGGAACCGGGTTTGCGGCGTGGTATAATGAGATAATTCACGGGCGCGCGGCGCATCTGACGCCAACTCGTGGCGTGCGCAGTCCGCGATTGGTTCGTAATTCCTAATTCTCATTTCGTCATTGAAAAGCCAAGGAGGCACACCATGCAGCGACGCATTGATCTGGACGGGACGTGGCAACTGGCGTGGTATGACGGACAGCGCGGGACGCAACCCGATCGCGCCCTCGCGGGCCTGCCCGACGCGCATTTTCGGCTGCCCGCGCAGGTTCCGGGCGAGGTGCATCTCGACCTGGTGCGCGCCGGGGTGATCGGCGACCCCGCGACCGGCGTCAACGCGCTGGCCGCGCGCTGGGTCGAGGAGATGGTCTGGTTCTACCGCCGGGCGTTCGACGCCCCGGCCCTCGCGTCCGGCGAACGCGCCTGGCTCACCTTCGACCGGCTGGAACTCGCCGCGGTGATCTATCTCAACGGTGAGGAGGTGGGACGGCACGCTAACGCGTTCTATCCCTGTCAAATTGACATAACAGACCACCTGTGCGCGGGCGAGAACGTCCTGGTCATCGGCGTGGAGGCGGGGCTGTTCCATGCCAGCGAGCGGCCCTCCGAGGGTTACGGGATGCACTACGATTGCAAGCTGACCAAGCGGGTCTGGTTGCGCACGGTGCAATCCTCGTTCGAGTGGGACTGGTCTACCCGGCTGCTCAACGTGGGGATCAGCGGCGACGTGGCGTTGGAGATCGCTGCCGGCGTGCGCGTTGACCGGCTGGTCGCCCTGGCGACGGTGAGCGACGACTTGCGAAGTGGACGCGTGACCGCGCGCGTGTTTGTGGAAGGTCTGGCGGATTCGCCGCAGGAAGGCGCACTGATTGTAGACGTGGCAGGTTCGCCAAACCAGGCGGGTCTGAGCGTTGAAGTTCCCGTGACGATCCAACCGGGCGCAAACCGGCTGGAGGCGACGCTGGATGTGGCGAACCCCGAACTATGGTGGCCGGCCGGGCACGGTGCGCAACCGCGCTATACCGTGCGCGCGACCTTAACGGTGAGCGGCGCGGTCGTCGCGGAGGATGCACGGCGGGTCGGATTTCGGCATGTGCGCGTGAATCAGGAACCGCACCCCGAGGCCGGCAACTATTTTATTATCGAAGTCAATCACAAAAAAATCTTCTGCAAGGGCGGCAACCTCGTGCCGGAGGACATGATCCCCGCGCGGCTCGACCGGGCGCGCTATGAAACGCTGGTAGACCGCGCGCTGGAGGCCAACTTCAACCTGCTGCGCGTGTGGGGCGGCGGCGTCTACGAGAGCGACGACCTGTATGAGATTTGCGACGCGCGCGGCGTGCTGATGTGGCAGGAGTTCATCTTCGCCTGCGCCAAGTATCCCACCACTGACCCGGCGTTCCTGGCCGACGTCAAACGCGAGGCGCGTTATCAGGTGCGGCGGCTGGCGCATCACCCCAGCCTCATCGTCTGGTGTGGCAACAACGAAATGGAAGAGGGCAACTATCACTGGGGCTACGAACAGGGCGTCGCCCATCCCGATTATGCGCTGTTCCACATGGTGCTGCCGATCATCCTGAAGGAAGAGGACGGCACGCGCTACTATCAGCCCAGCTCGCCCTATTCGCCCGACCTCGAATCGCCGCGCCGCGCCGACATGGGTGACCAGCACCCCTGGGCGATCAGCGATCTCAACACGGAGTTCCACGAGTACCGCGCGTTGATCTCGCGCTTCCCGAACGAGGGCGGTGTGCTGGGGCCGACGGCGCTGCCCACGGTGCTTTCCTGTTTACCGGAGGGGCAGCGCGATCCTCAGGCGCCGGCCTTCCCGCAGGGCTACAAGACAGGCGGAGGCGCGCCCGGCGAGGCGCTGCGCGCGCTGGCGTGGGATACCCACGAGAACGCCTCGACCTTCGGCGGCGTGTCATCGGCCAAGAACCGGATGATCGAGAAGTGGCTGGGCCGTTCGGTGCTGGAGATGACGGTGGCCGAGTTCGTCTACTGGGCCGGGTTGGTGCAGGGGATGGGCTTCCACGAATACATCCGCAACTTCCGCCGCCGGATGTTCAGCAGCGCGGCGGCCATCTTCTGGATGTACAATGACTGCTGGCCCGCCATCCGCTCGTGGACCATCGTGGATTACTATCTGCGGCGGACGCCCAGCTTCCACCCGGTGCGGCGGGCGTTTGC
Source organism: Anaerolineae bacterium (assembly GCA_038214535.1). Lineage (GTDB taxonomy): Bacteria > Chloroflexota > Anaerolineae > CG2-30-64-16 > CG2-30-64-16 > JBBQRS01. The sequence goes on along the minus strand of JBBQRS010000015.1, from coordinate 44,119 downwards.
GCCGGTGGCCGTGTTCCTGGCTGTCCAGGACGACAAAGTAAAGGTGTTCGGCGTCAACGAGGGGCCGGCGTGGACGGGTGAGCTGCGCTACGGCTTCGTCGCGCTGACGGGCGGTTACCCGGTGGATGCGACGCGCGCCGTGACGTTGGCCGCCAACAGTTCTACGCTGTTGGCCGAGCTCGAGGTGGCCGTGTGGGAGGCGCTGGGGCAGACGACGCACATCCCGTTTGCGCTGCTCAGCCGCGATGGGCGGACGGTGGGTCAGGATGTCTACTTCCCCACCTATTATAAGGAAATGGCGTGGCCGTGGGCCGAGGTGCGCGTGCGGCATGAGGGCGATAAGGCGATCTTCGAGAGCGACGTCTTCGCCTGGCGTGTCTGCCTCGACCTGGACGGCGAGCGGGCCTTGCCCGACAACTTCTTCGACATCCTGCCCGGCGTCCCCACGGTGCTCGATTGGCCCACCGCGCTGGGCGCGCCGCGCGTGCTCAATGTGGGGAATGGCTGATGGCGGATAGCAGATAGCGGATGGCGGATGGCCGATGGTGGATGGGTGGGGTGACTCCGGGCCTGAGGTGCGCCCACATCGGGAATTCTTGGCGGCAACCCGTAGGGGCGGGGTCTCCCCGCCCCTACGGAAACAACACATCGTATCATGTAGGGGCGAGGTCGCCTCGCCCTGTGGCCCGGCGCGCTGATCTCTGTCCTCTGCCTTCCCGAAAGCCACGAATTTCACGAATTGACACGAATTATATAGATTCAACTTCTATCAATTCGTATAATTTGTGAAATTCGTGGCTGGTTTTTTACCCGTTCGCCACTTTCACGATCTTCGGCTCGCCCAGCGCATCCGGCCATTCCAGCACCGTGGGCACGCCGGGGAAGATGTCGAAGAAGTTGTCGGGCAGGCGCGTATCACCGTCAAGGTCGAGGCAGACGCGCCACGCGAAGGCGTCGCTCTCGAAGATGGCCTTGCCCCCTTCCTGGCGCACCGTGACCTCAGCCACCGGCCAGACCATCTCCTTGAAGTAGGGCATGAAGAGCCGGTCGCGCGCCACTTCCGCCCCGTCGCGCGACAGGATGGCGAACGCAGCGTGCGTCGTCTCGCCCAACTGCGCCCACTCCGCCGCGTCGAACTCGGCCAGCAGGGTCGAGGCGTTCGCGGGCAACTCCACGGCGCGCGTCGCATCCACCGGATAGCCGCCCGCGAGCGCAAACAGCCCGTAGCGCACGTCGCCCGCCCACGCCGGCCCCTCGTTGACGCCGAAGATTTTGACTTTCCCATCCTCGACGGCGATGGCGACGGCCAAAGGCTTACACGCGCGGCGCACCGGGTGGAAGCTGGGCGTCCGGCGCAGATAGTAATCCACCACCGTCCACGAGCGTACGGCGGGCCAGCAGTCGTTGTACATCCAGAAGATCGCCGACGCGGTGCTGAACATCCGGCGGCGGAAGTTGCGGATGTATTCGGTCAGCCCCTCGCCCTGCACCACGCCGCCCCAGTAGACCCACTCCGCGACGGTGAACTCGGTAATGTCGCGGCCCAGCCAGCGGTGCAGCATCTCGTCCGGGAAGATATATTCGCCGCCGGAGGCGATGCCGTTGTCGTGCTGATCCCACGCCAGCAGCAGCGGCTTGTCGTTCACAAAATCGAGCGGCGTGTCGGCCCCGCGGCCCGGCGGCAGACAGGCCAGCACGGTGGGCAGCGCGGTCGGCCCCAGGATGCCGCCCTCGTTCGGGAAGCGCGAGATCATGGCGCGATAGTCGCGGAACTCCGTGTTGCGGAAACCCACCGTCCACGGATGCTGATCGCCCATATCGTCGCGCCGCGGCGACTCGAGGTCGGGTGAGAAGGGCGAAGAAGGCTGGTAATACCGCGTGCCATCCTCTTCCTTCAGGATGATCGGCAGCACCATGTGGAACAGCGCATAGTCGGGGTGCGCCACGCCCTTCTCGTAGCCCCAGTGGTAGTTGCCCTCCTCCATCTCGTTGTTGCCACACCACACGATCAGGCTGGGATGATGCGCCAGCCGCCGCGTCTGATGCCGCGCCTCCAGCTTCACGTCGGCCAGGAAGTCGGGGTCGGTGGCCGGATATTTGGCGCACGCGAAGATGAACTCCTGCCACACCAGCACGCCGCGCGCGTCGCACTCCTCATAGAACGCGTCGCTCTCATACAGCCCGCCGCCCCAGATGCGCAACAGGTTGAAGTTGAGCTCGATCGCGCGGTCCACCAGCGTCGCATAGCGGTCGTGATCGAGGCGCGCCGTCAGCATGTCTGCCGGGACGAAGTTCGCGCCCTTGCAGAAAATCGGCTTATTATTGACCTCGATGATGAAGTAATTGCCGCCTTCGGGGTGCGGCTCCTGGTTGATGCGCACGCGCCGGAAGCCGACTTTGCGCGTATCCTCTGCGACCTCTTCATCGCCGACCACCAGTGTTGCCCGCACCGTGTGTAGCGGCTGCGCGCCGTGGCCCACCGGCCACCACAATTCGGGGTTCGGCACGTCCACCGTCGCCGCCAGCCGGTTTGCGCCCGGTTGGATAGTGACGGGAACCTCGACGCTCAGGTCGCCCACATCTACAATTAGCTTCCCCTCCTGCGCGGCGTCCGTCAGCCCCTCCGCGAAAATGCGCGCCGTCACGTGGCCGGTCCGCAGGTCGTCGCTCACCGTCGCCAGCGCGACCATCCGGTCATAGCGCACGCCCGCCGCGATCTCCAGCGTCACATCCTCGGTGATCCCCACGTTCAGCAGCAGCGTAGACCAGTCCCACCCGAACGAGGACTGCACGGTGCGCAGCCAGTTGCGCCGCGCCAGCTCCTGATCCATGTGCATCCCGTAGCCCACGCTGGGCCGCTGCGACGCGTAGAACAGCCCCGCCTCGATCACGACCAGCAGCACGTTCTCGCCCTCGAGCAGCGTGTCGGTCACGTCCACGCGACAGGGGTAGAACGCGTTCGCGTGCCGCCCCACCTCCACGCCGTTGAGGTAGATCGTCGCGGCCAGTTCGAGCCGGCCGAAGTTCAGCCAGGCGCGCTCGCCGGGCGCAAGCGCGGGCGCGTCGAACGTCCGCCGGTAGAGCCAGATCGCTTCCTGCACCCAGCGCGCCGCCAGGTGATCCAGCCCCTCGGTCGGCTCGGCCAGCAGCCCCGCGCGGATCAGGTCGAGATGCACCGAGCCGGGAACCTGCGCCGGGTAGGTGTGGGTGAGGTCGGCGTCGGCCCCGATGAGGCGCTCGCGCAGGTGTCCGCGCTGCCCGTCATACCAGGCCATCCGCCAGTCGCCGTTGAGTGAGATGTGCTGCTGTGTCATGGTTCCTCCGATGAATTGGGGTCAGGGATCGGGAATCGGGAATCGGGAATCAGGGATCGGGAATCGGGGATCGGGGATCGAGTATCAGGGATTAGGGATTCCTGATACCTGTTCCCTGTTCCCTGATACCTGATACCCAATCCCCGATCCCTGTTCCCTAATCCCTGATACCTAATTCGTAATTCCGACAGTAATCCGCCACCATCCGAATCCGCGCGATCGCCTCTTCGCTCGGCGCGCCCTCCGGCACCTCGTCGGAGACGCCCAGCACCAGGCGCGGGGCGAAGAGCTTGATGCACTTCTCGGTGCATTCCATCAGGTCATCGCGCGTGTAGGGCGCCATGAAGTAGATCGCCGGGATGCCGTCGAGCAATATCTTGTCGCCGATGTGCTCCTTGATCTCCTCCAGCGTGGCGTCGCCCTGCGGGGTGGGGGTCAGCGCCTCGATCCCGTCGAACGGCATATCTTTGAGATATTTGAGGATGCTGTGGAAATAGCCGTCGAGGTGCATGTGGGTGAAGATGCCCGCCTGTCTGAGCTGCCCGGCGCGCTTCTCATACCACGGCAGGATGTAGCGCTCCAGGTACTTGCGCGAGAAGAGGTGGTCGTGCATGTTCTCGCCGAAGTTGACGATCTTCACCAGGTCGGCGTTGGCGGCGAACTGCGCGTAGAGGCCGTCGTGCGAGGCGTCAATCGCCTCCATCGTTGCCTCGACCTCGGCAGGGTAATCGGCCAGCGCGTACACCAGGTCTTGCAGCTTCATCCACTGCTGCGCCAGCGCCTGATAGGGGCTTTTCGGGATGTAGAACTGCGGATAGCCGCAGTCGCCGATGTAGGTGTCGCCGACGTGGAAGTCGCGCCGCGAGAAGTCCCATGACATCTCGCCGGCCAGCCAGCGCAGCTTGCGCAGGTCGTCGCGGTCTTTCACCGGGAAACCCACCTCGCGCCAGGTCGCGTCCACCGTGTAGGCGTGATGCTCCGTCAGCTCGCCGTGCGGCGTCTCATAGATCACCACCCGCTCAGTCGCCGTCTCGTGTTTGCGGATCACCACCTTGTCGGTGAAGACGCGCTCCAGCGGCGAGGGCGCGCCGGTGTAGTAATCCACGTAGCGCATCGAGCAGCCCAGGTCGTCGTACATCGCGCGGATGCCCATGTCGCGGTAATCCTGCGGCATATCGCCGAAGCGCGTCTGCCAGTCATACCATGGCTCGAAGCGCGGCTGGAACAGCGGGTGGGCGGTCGCCTGGCCGCGGAACACGGCCAGATTCATCTCGCGGAACGTCTGGGTCATGGGGAGGCTCCTTTTTGCCACGAATTTCACGAATTGGACGAATTATACCATTCCCCGCTCGTAGTGCGCACTACGAGCGGGGAGCGCACAAATCGAGTCCCTGATATTCGTGAAATTCGTGGCAGGTCTTTTTATTTGAACCCGGTGGTCGCGACGCCCTGGATGAAGGTCTTCTGCCCGAAGAAGTAGAGCACAATGGCCGGCACCACCATCAGGGTTGACGCCGCCATCAGCAACTCCCAGTTGGTTTCGCGCTGCGAGCGGAACTGGAGCAGGCCCAGCGCCAGCGTCCAGTTGGCCTCCTTGCTCAGGTAGAGCAGGGGGGCGAGGAAGTCGTTCCAGGTCCACATGAACTCGAAGAGGATCAGCGCCGCGATGGCCGGCTTGGCCAGCGGCATGATGACCTGCGCCCAGATGCGCGGCTCCGAGCAGCCGTCAATGCGCGCGGCCTCGGTCAACTCGCGGGGAATCGTGCGGAAGAACTGGCGGAACATGAAGATGGAGAACGCGTAGCCGAACCAGCTTGGCAGGATCAGCGGCGTGAAGGTGCCGATCAGGTCCAGGCGGTCATACAGGATGTAGAGCGGGATCATCGTCACCTGGAACGGCAGCATCATCGTCGCCAGCACCAGGAAGAAGACCACATCCCGGCCCGGCCAGCGCAGCATCGAGAAGCCGTAGGCCGCCAGTGAACAGGACAAGATCGCGCCGAGCGCCTTCAACACGAAGATGAATACCGTGTTGCCCATGTATCTAAAGAAGGGGATCGCCGTCACGGCCTTCGCATAGTTATCCCAATGCCACTCCTGTGGGAAGAGTGTGGGCGGCATCGAGATGATCTCGGCGGGCGACTTGAGCGAGGTCAGCACCAGCCACAGGAACGGGAACGCAAACAGCGACCCGATGCCGATGATGATGATGTACTTGAAAATCTGCTCAAGCGTCTTACGATTTGCATACGACACGCCGGATGCGGTCCGGGTGACCTTGGAGGTCTCAGCAGTGGTACCCATTGGTCTCTCCTTCCCGGCTACGATTCATAGTAGACATAGCGGGCCGACGACCGCAGCAGGACCAACGTCACCACCATGATGATGATGAACAGGATCCACGCCATCGCCGAGGCATAGCCCATCTTCAGATAGACGAACCCTTGCCGGTACAGATAAATTGCGTAAAACAGCAGCGACTCGCGCGGCGCCCCCGATGCGCCGCCGCCCGTCCCGCCGATGATATACGCCTGCGTGAAAAGTTGGAACGTGCCGATGATGCTGGTGATCGCGATGAACAGCGTCACCGGCGACACCATCGGCACGGTGATCTTCAGCGTCCGCTGAATCCAGCCGGCCCCATCCAGCGTCGCCGCCTCGTACAGCTCTTGCGGCACGCCCTGTAAGGCCGCCAGGTAGAGCACCGTGCTGGCGCCCACCCCCCACAGCCCCATCATAATCAGCGCCGGCTTGGACCACTGTGGGCTGCCGAACCACGCCGGCGACCGCAGCCCGATCGTCTCCAGCGCCTGATTCATGATGCCGAATTGCGGGTTGAGGATCCATAGCCAGAGCAGCGTGCCCGCCACCGCCGGCACCACCGTCGGCAGATAGTAGATCGTGCGGAACACCGACTGGCCGCGAATCTTCATGTTCAGCAACAGCGCCGTCAGGAAGGCGATGATGATGCCCAGCGGCACGCTGACCACCACCATGTAGAGCGTATTGCGGATGGCCTTGAAGAAGAGCGTGTCGCGCGTGAACAGCTTGACGTAGTTGTCGAACCCGACGAATTCCGGCGGGCGCACCAACGCCTTGTCGGTGAAGCTGTAGTAAAACGAAGCCAATGTGGGATACAGGTTGAAAATCAGGAAACCGATGATCCAGGGCGTGATGAAGATCAGGCCCCACTTCAGTTCCCGGCGGTTCTGTCTGGATTTAAGCGAGTCAAATGCCATATGCCGCCTCCTTGCGGGGAGACCAGTCATTCAGAAACCCGGTTTCTTCGGCGAAGCCGGAAACCGGGTTTCTGCTTGTCGCAATTACAGGCCGAGCTTCTCCAGCGCGGCGTCCAGTTCCGGCTGAATCTCATCCTTCAGCGCGGCCATCGCCTCTTCGGGATCGCGGCCATCTTGCACCACCTCATCCCGATAGCGGGTGTAGGTGTCGTTGTAGAGCGAGCCCACGGGCGAGTTGATCGTCATCGGTTTGACGTCGCCTTCGGCCCAGGCCGTGCCCAGAATCCATTGGTACAGCGCTTCCGGCGTCTTGGCGACCTGGAGCTTCAGCCCCTCAACCACCGGCGACGCGTTGCCGACGATCACGCACATCTCCGCCGAGTTTTCCGGCTGCGAGATGAACTTGATGAAGTCGAAACCGGCGTCGGGGTTCTTCGCCTGCGTGGGAATCACCAGCGGGTTGGTGTTGGCGTTCATCGTGCCCGCCACTTCCGGCTTGGCCGCCGGGTGCGGCAGATACGCGCCGCCCATGTCAATAGCAACGTCGGTGATGCGGGTGAAGTAAGACGGCATCCACTCGCCTTGCACCTGCATCCCCATGTCGCCCGTGTAAATCGGGTACGTCGGCGAGTCGGCCTCCGTGCCCAGGCTGGAGGACCAGCGTTGCATCTCGTCCGTGCCGTATTTTTCATAGAAAGAGCGGCAGAACTTGAGGCCCTCGATGTTGGCCGGGTCATCCGGCGTCACTGTGCGGCGGTCGTCGCTCCAGATCGAGCCGCCGAACGCATACGCATACGTCGTCGGATGGGCATCTTGCCCGGTCAGCACGCCGTAGCCCAGCTTCTTGAGCTGCCCGCCTTCTACCACAGACAGCTTATCGGAGATCTCGATCACTTGTTCCCAGGTCTCCGGTACCAGCTCGGGGTCGAGGCCGGCATCTTTGAAGACGTTCTTGTTCCAATACATGACGGTCGTAATGTAGTTGGTCAGCGGCAGACCGATCTGCGCGGTACCCATCAGGTTGCCCGAGGCCACGCCGATGGGGTAATACATCGCCAGATCCATGCCGGCCTGGTCAATGTACGGCTTGAGGTCCTTCAACACGCCCTCGAAGCCCCACTGGCCCACGGCGTTCGCGTCCCAGGTCATCAACAGGTCGGGCGGGTTGCCCGCGCTCATCGAGGCGATCATGCGGGTATGGTCGCGGATGGGCAGAAACTCCGACGTGTTGCCGGTCTGCGCGGCCCACTTGTCCACCTGCGCTTGCAGGGCATCGGCGTCCTTGCCGCCCCATTCCGGCCAGAAGACCATCGTGCCGGCGGCTTGCGCGGGCGCCTCGGCCGCAGGCGCTTCGGTGGGTGATTCGGCGGCGGAGGCCGCGGGCGCATCCGTGGGGGCCGCGGGCGCGGGCGCCGGTGCGGCGGCGGGCGCAGCGCAGGCGGCAATCGCCAGCCCCGCGCCGCTCAACGTGAGACCCTTCAGAAAATCACGTCGGGTCAGCTTCTTGCGTTCGATTTCCATGATGTTACTTCTCCTTGAAGTGAATCTCTATGTTTGCCGGTTGTTAACGACTTATCCGCTAAATGACGTGAATCAGGCAGAGAACTCCTCCTTTCATACGATCATCCACGATCTGCCCTCAGCCCTCCACCAGCGCCATGACCGGCAGCGCGGCGACTGATTGGCGCTCGATCAGACGCGGGCGCATGATGGCAGTGACTTTCTCCGCGTCAGGGAACTCCAGGCGGTTGGTCAGCAATTGCGCGGCCATCCGGCCCATCCCCACCGTATCCACGTGCATGGTGGTCAGCGCCGGATAGATGTGCCGCGCGAGTTCGATGTCGTCGAACCCGATGAGCGACAGGTCTTCGGGGATGCGCCGCCCCAGCCGCCGCGCCACGCGCATCACCGCCAGCGCCGTGTTATCGTTGCAGGCAAACACCGCGGTGATCCGGGGGTTCGTCTGTAGCAGCCGTTCGACCTCCGCGTCGGTGTCGCCGGGCCGGTGCGCATGGGTTGTGACGCTGTAGGGGTGGGCATCGGTGCAGGCGCGCATGGCGTCGCGATAGCCCTCACGCCGGGCTGAGATGCTGGGATAGGCGAAATCGGGCGCGCTCAGCAGGCCGATGTCCCGGTGGCCCTGTTCCAGCAGATACGTGACGGCACCGTAGGCCCCGTGGTAGTTGTCCGATTCCACACTGTCATACGCGGCCGTGAGGTCGGCCAGATAGGCATCGGCCAGCACTACCGGCGCGCCCATCTCATCGAGCCGTGGCAGCAATGCGTCCGTGACCCACACGCCGACGACAATCAACCCCTCCACGCTGCCGGCGTTGAGCAGGCGCGGGAAGTGGGTGGGACAATTGTTCTCGTCCACGGGTAGGGTCGCATAGAGCAGGTTGGTGTGCAGTCGGCGACAGGCGTCCTCGATGCCGGCCAAGATGCCGACGTAAAAGGGATTGTCGCGCATCGGGCCGTCGTCGGTTGATTTGATGACGACGCCGATCGCGCCGGCGTCAGGATCGCGAGAGGAGCGAGGGGTGTAGCCCAGGGTGCGGGCTGTCACGCGGATGCGGTTGCGAGTTTCGGGCGAAATCGAGGCAGCCTTATTGCGCAGCACCATCGAGACGGTCGCGACGGAGACATCGCATTCGCGGGCAATATCGGCCAGTGTGGTTCGTTTGGTCATCGGCGTCCTCGCCTTTGTCCCATCCGGTTCGTGATCCTTTCACGAACGATAGTAAAACTTTACTATAATTTGCGCATTCTGTCAATAGGTTTTTATTGTTGACCGGCATATCCGAGGGAGCGCGCTGGTCTGGTTCCCTCTCCCTTTGGGAGACATTGTCCCCGGTAATCTGGGGAGGGGTCGCGCCGCGGTCAGGGCGTGGAGACCACGCCCCTACGGGAACGACGGAGCCTCTGCGCCTGTGCCCGTTCGCATCTGAGGATGTTCACTCCTCTGCGCCTCCGCGCCTCCGCGCCTGTGCCCGTTCGCATCTGAGGATGCTCACTCCTCCCCCCCTCTCCCGCGCTCCTCTGCTCCTCTGCTCCTCCGCTCCTCACCTCCCCCGCACCTCCGCCATCGCCATCTCCGCCCACGTCCACAACCGCTGCGGCTGATAGCGCACCGTGGAGACGTCCTTCATGATGACCTCCACGGCGCAGCCGCGCGCCGCGTCGAGGAACGCGGTCAGGTCGGCGCGGGCTGCGTCAAGCCGCCAGACGTCCTCGGCCATGAACGCCGGCGTCGGTTTGCGCGACAGCACGTAGCGCCCGCCGAAGGCGTCCACCGCGCGCGGCACGTTCACCCACGGGCTGCACGACACCTTGCGCAGGTTGGGGATGCGTTGGAGGATGCCGGCCTTCACGTCGAGCGGCTCGCAACAACCGTAATAGGTCAGCCCCCAGCGTTCCAGCCAACGCAGCTCGTGCTTAAGTCCGAACTCCCAGTGCATCCGCGGCGAGACGGAGCCGAAGATTTGCGCCGTCGCGCTGCCCCATAGGGTCGCGGGCGCGGCCCCAAGCTCCGGCCCCGTCGCGGGCAGCGCCGCCGTGTAACCGTAGCCGCCCGACCCGTGCCGTGTGTTGTCGGCGTTCGGCGTCAGCAACCCCAGCGCCTCCCACTGATCCAGCTCGCACAGGTAGGCGTCCGTCAGCCGGGAGACGGCCGCCTCCACCATCTCGGGGCGATCTACAAGGTCGCGCAGCGCGTCCTCCACGCCCCACCAGCGGATCAGCTCATCCCACGGCGCGTACCAGATGCCCTTCTTGCCCACTAGCCGGGCCGGCAGGATGTCGCCCACGGCGCGCTGCAAGGCGTCGCGGCGGGCGTGCGTCAGCTCCCAATCTACCGTGACGACCGGGTTGCGGATCTCGGTCACGTCCTCCGGCTCGACGATCTGCCGGTGAAACTCGCGCGAGACGATATCGCTGGCCGCGTCGGTGCGGGCGACTTCGACATCTTCGGTCAACCCGAAGCCGGTGCTGTGGATCACCACGGGACAGGGGATGTGGTCGCTGACGATCATGTCGGCGGGCATGTGGCGCCACTGATAGAGCAGGCGGCGCAGCCCCGTCTCCACCTCGCGCAGCCACGGGTCGGCGCATTGCAGCGTCAACTCGCCGTCCACGTCCATCTCGTGCCAGGGGATTTCGTTGATCCACACCAGCGGGCGGACGGGTTCCAGGTCGTTGAGCCGCCGCCACAACTCCGCCGTCTCGCGTTGCACCGGCAGCGCCGCCGCCTGCGCTTGCGCCTCAACCAGCCCGCGCAACACATCCCGCTCGTGCGGGGAAATCACGATCTCATCGGTCATGCGAAGGCTCCTTTGCCCGGCAATAATGGATTATAATGAGACTCTATCCGAAAACTGTGCGCCGCATCTTCGTAGTGACGGCTTCAGCCGTTGGGGGGGCACAACAACGGCTGAAGCCGTCACTACGAAGGAGAAGGGCGCGTCGTGTTCGGATAGATTCTACGATCAATTCTGGATAAGAACAAGGATGCCATATGCTGTTCACCGACCGAGAGAAGATTGGCGCGATCATCCGCAACTGCCTGGTGTGCCACCTGGCGCTATCGCGCGACGATCAGCCCTACGTGCTGCCGGTGTCGTTCGGCTATGATGGGGACTTCGTGTACTTCCATACGGGCTTCGTGGGGCAGAAGATTGACTATATAGGGGCCAACCCCCGCGTCTGCTTCCAGTTCGAGGACAGCGTGGCGGTCGCGCCCGACCCGGTTGATCCCTGCAAGACCGGGCTGACCTATCGCTCGGTGATCGGCTATGGTCATGTGGAGGAAGTGGAGGATCTGAAGGCGAAGGAGCGCGGGCTGAACTGCCTGATGGCGCAATACGGCCAGCAGGATCACGCCTACCCGCTGGAGGCGCTGGAAGGGGTGTGCATCTGGCGCATCGTGATCGAGAGCATGACGGGGAAGGCGGGAGGGTGAGGAGCGGAGGAGCAGAGGCGAGGGGGTGAGCATCCTCAGATGCGAACGGGGCGGGGCCTGCCGCGTTTCCCATCTGTGTTGGCTTATCCGGGTCGGCCAAAACCCTCACCCTAACCCTCCCCAGATTACCGGGGACAATGTCTCCCAGGGGGAGAGGGAACCAGATCGGCGCTGCTTCATCCCCTCCGCCCCTCTGCTCCTACGGCCCTTCGCTAAAGCGCGGCGTGACTCGCGGCGGGGGGAGGGGGCGCGGGCAGGCTGGGGATAAAACGGGAGGCGTCAAAGGGCGTGAGGTCAACCCAGGGGGCGCGGCCCGCCGCCAGATCGGCCAGCGCAAGGCCAATGCCCGCCGATGCGGCGACGCCGGTCGCGGCGTTGCCCACCGCGGCGAGAAAACTGCTCAGCCCCGGCAGCGCGCCCAGCACCGGCGCGCCGTCGGGCGTGTTGGTCGAAAGCCCCGAAACGTAGCGCGCGATCATCACTTCGCCCACGTCGGGGAAGAACCGGCGCAATTGCGGGATGGCCTGCCCCAGCGTTTCCCAGCCGTCCTGGATGCGCGAATCGTCGAACGGCGGCGCTCGGTCGGGCATCACGCGCGGATCCAGCCCATCCGAGGGTTGACCGGCCATCCCGAACAGCAGGCCGCCGCGCTCGGGCCGGGCAAAGAAGCCAAACTCGGAGCGATGCACCATCGGCTGGCTTTGCGGGTAGGCGTCGCCCTGCTGGGTGACCCAATACTGCGTCTGGATGGGGGCCATGGGGATGGGTGCGCCCGCCTGGCGGGCCAGGATGCCCGTCAGGATGCCGGATGTATCAATCACGAGGCCCGCCGCGATGAAGCCGCGGTCGGTCAGCACGCCGGTGACGCGGTCGCCCAGCCGCCGGATGCGCAGGACCCCGGCCCCTTCGCGGATCTCCACCTTGCGCCGGCGCGCCGCCTGGACGTAAGCATGGATCAGCACGTAGGGATCAATGTAGGCTTCGTCGGGCAGGAAGGCGATTTCGGCGTCGTCGAGGCGCAGCCAGGGCGCGCGCCGTCTGGCCTCATCGGGGGTGATGCTTTGCACGCGTAGCCCCGCGTCACGCGCGTTGCCCAGGACGCGGCGCAACATTGTTTGCGCCGCGCCGGGGGCCGCCGCGTGCAGCGCGCCCACCCGGCGCATCCCCAGCGGCGCGCCCTCTTCATCCTCCAGGCGATCCAGAGCACGATAGGTTTCGGTGACCAGGGACGTGAGCTGCGGGCACATCTGCGCGCGCGACAGCAGGCCCGCGGCGCGCCCGGTGTTCGCCTCCGACAGCGTGCGGTTTTCGAGCAGGACGACGCGGCCCGCGGGGCGCAGACCGAGGTAGTACGCGATGGCGCACCCCACGATCCCGCCGCCGACGATCACGATGTCCGCTGTCTGGGTCATGGCCAATTTTACCGTAGCAGGAATATACCTGCTATCATACGGCGTGCGAGTTATCGGGCAATTAACCGATCTTTAAGGTGAGGTAAGGATTACGTTAGGGAGTCTTTACAATTGGGGCGGGGAGACAAAGCGACAGGGAAACAAGGAGAAAAGTAGACAAGGAGACAAGGAGAACGGGAGAGGGGTTCGGAGGAGTGAGCATCCTCAGATGCGAACGGGCGCGGGACCTGCCGCGTCACCATCCGTGCATCCATGTTGGCTTATCCGTGTCGGCCAAAACCCTCACCCTGACCCTCCCCAGATTACCGGGGACAATGTCTCCCAGGGGGAGAGGGAACCGGGCCGGTCTTGCTTCTCCCCCTCACCCCTCTCCCGCTCTCCTTGCCTACTTGTTTCCTTGTTTCCTTGTCTCCTTGCCCACAACATCATGATAGGAGGATCTGTTGAACACTATTTCATTCATGTCGGCGAACTATGTGGCGCGGCAACTGGATTATCACATGACGGAGGGCTGGGGCCAGGGCGACCGGGCGACGCAGGCCTATTTCCGCCCGTTGCGCACGTTTGAGAAGCGCTTCGACGCCCTGCTCGCGGAGATTCGCGGCCTGGGGTTCGGCGCGATGGATCTGTGGCTGGCGCACCTGCACCCCGATTGGGCCACCGATGACCACATCGCCATCGCGCTGGAGTTGCTGGCGAAGCACGACATGCAGGTGATGAGCCTGGCCGGTGGCTTCGGCGACGACGCCGATGCGTTCGAGCGCACGTGCGAGCTGGCGACCGCCGTGGGCGCGCCGGTGCTGGGCGGTGGGACGGGGCTGCTGAAGACCGATCACGCGGGCATGGCGGCGCTGCTCGATAAGTACGACCTGGTGTTGGGCGTGGAAAATCATCCGGAGAAGACCCCCGCGGAGTTGCTGGCGCGCATGGGCGACGCGGCGGGCGGGCGCGTGGGCGCGGCGGTGGATACGGGTTGGTTCGGCACGCAGGGTTATCCCGCCGACCGCGCGCTGACGGAACTGGCCGACCGGCTGGCCTACGTACACTTGAAACAGGTGGCGGCCGTGGGCGCGCACGATACCTGCGCGTACGATCATGGGGTGGTGGACATCGAAGGCTGCGTCCGTGCGCTCCAGCGCCTCGGCTACCGCGGGGCGATCAGCGTAGAGCACGAGCCGGAAGACCGCGATCCCGGCCCGGAGTGCGTCGCGAACCGGGCAATGCTGGAGGGGTGGCTGGAAGAATAGTTTTGCACCGAATTACACGAATTTGGATTCTTTTCCTATGCGTGCAATTCGTGTAATTCGGTGCAAGAAATTCTATTCGCCGGAGCGGATTTGCTTCACCGGCTCCGGGCGATAGCGGATTTTGGCGAAGGTTGCGGTGCATTCTTCGCCCGTGGGCGATTGCGCCAGGAAGCCGACGCGCAGACCCGCGTCGGCGGCGAACGCGTCGCCCGCGTGCAACGTGAAGTGGCGCACCAGGTGCCAGTACGCGCCGTCTTCCGAACAGTGGAAGGCAAAATTATTGCCCAGCCGTGAGACGCGCAGATAGATGTCGGTGCGCGCGAAGACCGCCGAGTTGCAGTCGTCGGAGTAGTCGTTCGTCACCACGGAAACTACCATCGGCTGTCCCTGCGGCGAATACTCGAAGCAGAGCTTGCCCCAGTGATCCTCGTCGGCCCAGACCAGCAGCGCCCCCGCGTCATAGGTCGCGGCGAAGTCAACAGAAACGCGGGCCGCCAGCGTGAAGAGCGGATCGGGCGCGAACAGGGCGCACGGCGCGTTGCGCTTGCGCTCCTCGCCGCTCGGGTTGTAGAACAGATCGGTGAGGGCGCCCGCGGTGATGCTCAACGCCCCGTCCGAGTCCGCTTCCCACGTCATCGGCTCGACCTGCCAGGCGGGTTGCGCAGGTAGCCCGTTCATCTCAAATTGCATTTTTTTATCTCCCTGTTTGCGACCTTACTTGCTGATTGACGGCATGAACGTGCGCACCGACCCACCGGGGATGGCGATCACGCTCATCCCCAGGCGATAGACCGCGGCGGTGCCCACGTTGGGGTCTGAGTTGAGCGCGCCCGACCAGTAGAACCAGTGATTGCCGCCCGGCACGCTGTGCACGGTGGTGTTCGCAAAACCCATATCGCTCATATCTATCCCGTCTTCGACGACGTTGATATTGCGTTGGGTCGTCGCGAAGCCGGTGACCGAATCAACGCCCAACCGCGCGCCCATCTCGTACGGCCCGACGGCATAGGGATAGCTCGGCGTCGGCACGTATTGGCCGCTATAGCCATCCGCCGACATGAACACCTGGCTCGGTCCGGCGAGATTCATATCGCAGCGCCGCGCAAAGCTGAAGTATTGGAATGGCGTGAACCACGACTCGCTGGGCTGGTCTTCACAGACCTGGGCGTTCGCTTCGCCGGGCGCGAAGAAGAAGGCCATCACGTTGGGATCGTTCAGCGTCACCGTGCCCGGCCCGCTGCCGCTCCATTTGCCCGCCCGCAAGGTGACGGCGCGCGTCCCCGCGGTGACCTGGCGGATGCCGGTCACGGTGAAGGTGTCATCGCTGCCGCCGCCGCCCATGCTATCGTTGTAGACGTTCTGGCGGCGATAGGTCACATCGCTGGTCGTTGGCGGCAAGGGCCCGAAATCGTTCTGCACGCGATAGAACGCCTGGTAGTAGCCGTCCACGTTGCTGAACCAGCCGTTCACGGCGAAGAAGAGATAGCCGTTGGTGGGCGCGTTGAGGGTGCATGACACGACTTCGAGGCTGCCGTTGGAGGTGGTGGTCCATGCGCCGTCGAGCGCGTTGTTGCAGGTGCGAAACGTGCCGGTGTTCGGGATGAAGATCGCGGTGATGGAAGGCAGGCTCAGGCGCAGCGCGCCCGACCCGCGCGAGCGGCGCACCTCGAAGCGGATCGTGTGGCTGCCGGCGTAGAGGGGCTGCAGCCCGTTGATGGTGGCGACCTTGTTGCGGACTTTCAACGGGTCGGTGTAGACGCTGACGGCGCGGTCATAGGGCCAGCTCGCGCCGTCAACGCCGATGCGGAACGTGCCTTCCACGTCGCCGCCCTGCGCCGAAGCCGTCGCGTTCGCCGCCACGTAGACTGCCCCGTCCTGCGATGTGGTCACGTTGCACTCGACGACCGTGCTCAGCGTCCCCGCCGTGATGGACACGTCCTGACCGGTCGCGTGGCACATGACCAGCGGGCTGCTGACCGCGGGCGCGGCCGGCCCGGTGATGGTTGCGACGTCTGCCAGGGGGGCCGCCGATGCGCCGGCTTCCCAGCTCAGCGGGCCGGCCGGTTGCACCCACAGTTCGTCCTGGTCGGCGCCATCGGCGGCGGGCGGCGGGGGCGCCGCGGCCAGGCCGGCCGGTGCGAGGGCCACGAGTAACCCCAGGGCTAATAATAGGCTCAAAGCCGGGCGGGCACGTCGCCCGCGTGCGATTTTTTGGGTTCGCATGTGATCTCCTTCGTAGGTCGCGTTCGCTATGTCGTGCGCCTGTGGGGGCACGACAAACTCACGTCAGCTTGTTGATGAGGGTGCGAAATTCGGCGTCGGTCAAGGCGCGGAGGGTCTCGGTGTGCGCGTTGCCCAGCGCGCCGATCGCGAGCAGGAACTGGCTTATCACGGTGACATCCGGCACTTGCAGGATGATCGCGAAGTCGTAGCGGCCCATCAGCAAATACCACCCCAGCCATGCGCCGCCCATCCGTTCGAGCGCCGCGCGCGCGTCGTCTATCCGGGTCGGGCTGTTTCGGAATTCGATCATGCCCTGTTGCGTCCAGTTGCCGAGGATGAAATAGGTCTCCACGAACGTCTCCCATCTGTTGTCGGCGCGCGTCAAGTCCGCCGCTTCATGCCCATGATACCACGCGCGGGGAGGTGACGGCAAGCGCGCGGATGCCAACACGGATGGCTAACACGGATGCCAACACGGATTGCGCGGATGGGGGCGCGGCTCCCTCGCCCGTTGGGAGAGGGTTGGGGTGAGGAGATCTGGCCGGCACGGATTGGCTCATGCGGGTGGGCCACCTTCGCCCACGGATCATCCCTGGCCGAGCTGGGAGAGCCGGCACCCTGCGAGCAGAATCCACACGGTGGTGAAGATCGAACTGGGGACGGCGAAAATGCCCAGCGCGCTGACAAACACGGGGCCAACCACCGCTATGATACCGAGGATCCCCGCGCCCAGGCCCGCGTAGGCCGTCGCCTTGCCAAAGCCGCCTTTCAGCATGACGAGGCTGATGATCAGTATCCCGATAGAAGGGACGAGAATCGCGTACACCGCAAAGAGGCTGGAGGTCAGCACCGCCGACGCGTAAGTCGCGGCCGCGATGGTGACCATTCGCTGGACATCGCTCGTCGCCCCGGCATAGTTCCCGCTGAGGGTGATCAGCGCGGCATAGTTCGGCCATGTGACGGCCAGGTCGGATCGCGAACAGCACTGAGAGGCCGCCGCCGATCAGCATCGCGTTCCGATTGACCTCTCTCAGCGCGAGGTAGAGCGCGAAGGCGACGGGGATGAAGAGGAAGTCCGTGAGGACGGAGAGACCCAGGATCACCCACCACGCCGCCGTATGCCCCGCGAGATGCGTGAGCAACGCCTCGGCCCCCTTCGGCAAGGCCCCGCCGAGCGAATACGCCGCGATGATGACGATGTACGACAGACCGAGAATCATCGCGGCAATGCCGCCGGCGCGGAACCACCATTTCGTATTTGAATCAGCCATAGCAACCGCCATCACTCCGGTGTTCATTGACGATTTCTCTGCGCGCCCGGATTTATCGTTTTACCAGATGCGGGGGATGAGGCGGGCTGACTCCTTCGCCGCGCCGGATGCACTGTCCGGCCCAACACGTAGCAGGCTGGCGTTCAATGAGCGCCTCTCGCCGTCGCCTGCCGCTTGAGAAGGGTCAGGCATTCAAGTGCTCGCGCAGGAAGTCCACTTGAACGGAGGCCGCCTCATCAAAGCGCGGTCCAGGGTGGTACAGCAGTCCGAAGTGACCTTCGGCGATGTCATACCAGCGCTTGAAGCCGGGCAGGAGTTCGAACGCCTTTCTCGCGACATCGTAGTTCGCGTGGATCATCTCATCTTCCGGCGCGACCATCAGCAGTGTCCTGGCCAGAACGAACGGGGCGCAGAGATACGGGCTGTACGCAACTGGCGTTGGCGGGATGACCCGGGTGACGCGATTGACCCAGCCGGACCCTGGACGCCCGCCGTATTCGATAAACCAGCGAAAGGCCTGGATTGGCGCAAGGAGTGAAGGCGTCCCCAACTGATCGGGGGATACGACCGGCAGCGGGCCTGTTGTGGTTTCCGCCGTACCGGTGACATCGCCGGAAAGCATGGTCTTCTTGATCATTGCCAGCACGTTGGGAGACGGCTCGATTGGCGGCACGGTGGCGCCGAACACCGGACATTGCGCAACGATAACCCTGGGGCGCGGGTCACAGGCCGCGACAGCGACCACCTGCCCGCCTGTGTAGCTGTCGCCCCAAAGCGCGATACGGTCGGGGTCAACCTCCGCGCGCGTGCATGCGAACGACATGGCGTCAAGATACCCGCGGCATTGAATCCACGGATTGATTTCGAGGCGTGGCTCGCCGTCGCTATCTCCGAAATTGCGATGGTCATAGACGAGGGCCGCAAGTCCGGCCTCGGCAAAAACGCGGGCGTATTCGATTGCGACCATGTTGATGGTCGCCGTCGTTCCGTGCGCCATGATCACCGTTGGCAGTCGTGCGGGAGCGCCCGCGCGGGTCAGGAGACGTCCGCGCAGTGTTGCACCCTGCGAAGGGAATTCTACCGGCAGTTCGTTGAGCATTCGGGACCCCTCTCGCCCGTGCAAAATACCTGACTCATTTCCGCACAGGGCTGCTGGCATTGGGCCGGACGACTGTAGTCAGGCGGACTCCTTGGACACTTTGGTCAGGAAGCTCGTGGCGTGCGGGAGTACCAGATCGGGCGCGAACCATGCCTGTATGTGATCCAGCCCGGGGAGGGAAACGAAACTCGCTTTGGGCAACTCCTGGGCAGCCTCACTGGCGCGCGTGTGAAACGGATCAACATCGCCGGCATAGAACAGACACGGAATCGGGCTGCCCCTGAGACAATCTCCTGCCCCAGACCAGGACAGGATGGCCCCATCCAAACATGCTAATACTGCGCGCGGCTCGTTGCTCCCCAGCCGGCGCGCCATGTCAGGCTCCCAGGGCTCGCCAGTCCGCGAACTGCGGTATATGTAGATTGGGAGGCGCCGTTTGTCGCGAAGCCCGACCTTCATTATACCACCGTTCTGCAGGTGGAGAGATGGTATATTGTGCGAGGATACTTTGGCAACGCGGGAGCATCCGCCAGTGCGCTCTTCGCCGGCCAATTCGCAGATAAATGCGTTTGGGGCTTCGCCGTTCCTGCGCTTTGCGGTACAATAGCGCGGCATTCTCTCTCAAAGGAGTCCTCCCATGCCGGAATATAAACCCTACACCCTGAGTTATCTGGAAGAGACGCTGCGGCAGATTGACGCCGCGATCTATACGCCCGTCGCGCCGCTGGAGATCGAGGCGTGGCGCACGCCGGAGCCGACCCCGTTCGACGCGCGCACCACCGGCGAGCATATCACGCCCGGCATCGGCGAGAGCTGGGGCGGGCTGTTCGATTGCGCCTGGTTCCACTTCACCGGCCATGCGCCGGAACGGAACGGCGCCGGCGACAAACCGCTGGTGTTGCTGCTCGACGTGAGCGGCGAGATGTGCGTGTTCGATGAGGCGGGCGCGCCCGTGCGCGGGCTCACCAGCATGGCCTCGTCGTATGATTTCTCGCTGGGGCGGCCCGGCAAGCGCGTGCTGCCGCTGGAGCTGCACCTGCCCGCGGGCGCAGAGGTCGAAGTGTGGGCCGACGCGGGCTGCAACGATCTGTTCGGCAACCTGCAAGACGGCGGGACCGTCAAGATGGCGTCCGTCGCGACGGTGGATGAGGCCGTCCGCGCCCTCTACTACGATTTCGAGGTGCTGCTCGACTTCCTCAAGACGCTGCCCGTCGAGTCGCCGCGCTATCAGCAGGTACTCACCGGACTCAACGACGCCATGCACCTGCTCTACAGCGGCATCCCGCAGAATGCGCGCAAGGCGCGGGCGGTGCTGGCCCCGTTGCTGGCCCGGCGCAACGGCGACGCCGCGCTCAAGGTCAGCGCGGTCGGCCACGCGCACATGGACCTCGCGTGGCTGTGGCCCATCCGCGAGACGATCCGCAAGGGCGCGCGCACCTTCTCCACCGGGCTGGCGAACATCGAGAAGTACCCCGACTACATCTTCGGGGCGAGCCAGGCGCAATATTTCGCGTGGATGAAGCAGTATTACCCCGCGCTCTGGAAGCGCATCGTGGCCGCGGTGGCCGCGGGGCGCATTGACGTGCAGGGCTGCATGTGGGTCGAGGCCGACACCAACGTCTCGGGCGGTGAGGCGCTGGTGCGGCAGGTCCTCTACGGTCGCCGGTTCTGGCGCGCCGAGTTCGGGCTGGACGTGAAGTATCTCTGGTTGCCCGACGTGTTCGGCTACAGCGGGTCGCTGCCCGGCATCCTGGCGCGCGCGGGCGTGCCTTACTTCTCCACGCAGAAACTCTCGTGGAGCCTGGTCAACACGTTCCCGCATCAGAGCTTCCACTGGCGCGGGATTGACGGCAGCGAGGTGCTGGCGCACATGTTGCCCGAGGAGACCTATAACAGCCCCGCCGCGCCGCGCTCCGTGCGGATGATCGAACGGAATTACAAGGATTCCGGCGTCTCGTCGCGCGCGCTGATGGTGTTCGGCATCGGCGACGGCGGCGGCGGCCCCGGCGAGGAGCACCTGGAGCGGCTGGCCCGCCTCAAGAACCTGGAGGGTCTCAGCCCGGTGAAGCAGGAGACCGTCGCGGCCTTCCTGGAGAAGTGGCAGGCCGACGCCGCGCGCTTTGCGACCTGGGTGGGCGAACTCTATTTGGAGCGGCATGAGGGCACGCTGACCACCAACGCCCGCAACAAGCGCTATAACCGCAAGATGGAGCTGGCGCTGCGCGACATGGAGTGGAGCAGCGTGCTGGCGGGGATGCTGGCCGGCGCGGACTATCCCGCGGCGCGGCTGGAGGCGCTGTGGAAGGAAGTGTTGCTCTACCAGTTCCACGACATCCTGCCGGGGTCGAGCATCAAGCGGGTGTACGACGAGAGCGTGGCACGCTACGAGACCCTGCTGGCCGAGGCGGAGTCGCAGATCGCCGCGAACGACGAGGCGGTCGCCGGGCAGATAGACACCGCGGGCATGGCCCGGCCGGTCGTCGTGCTCAACTCGCTGTCGTGGCCGCGCGCCGAGTGGGCGCAGGTGGGCGACGACTGGATCCTGGCGGCTGCCCCCGCGATGGGCTACGCCGGGCTGGACGTGGCGGCCGCGAACCTCACCCTGGCGGTGGATGAGGGGTTGGTGATCGTCGCGGACATCGCCGACGATAGGATCGAGAACGACGTGCTGCGCGTGCGGTTCGACGCGGACGGCGCGATCGTCTCGATCCACGACAAGCGCCTCAACCGCGAGGTGCTGACGCCGGGGATACCCGCCAACCGGCTGGCGGTCTACGCGGACGCGGGCGACGCGTGGGATTTCCCGATGGACTACGCCGCGCAGACCCCGCGGACGATGGAACTGGTCGAGTCGCGGGCGCGGGTGGACGGGCCGCGGGCGATCATGGCGCAGACCTACCGGCTGGGTCACTCGGAGGTGACCCAGGAGATCATCCTGACGGCGGGAAGCGCACGGCTTGATTTCGTGACGCGCATCCACTGGCGCGAGATCAAGACGATGCTAAGGACGAGCTTCCCGGTGGCCGTCCACGCCGACGAGGCGACTTACGAGATTCAGTTCGGCTATCTACGCCGGCCCACGCATCGTAACACGACGTGGGACCTGGCGCGCGACGAGGTGACGGCGCACCGCTGGGCCGATCTTTCGCAGCGCGATTACGGTGTGGCGCTGCTGAACGACTGCAAGTACGGCCACAAGATCAAGGACGGCGTGCTCGACCTGAACCTGCTGCGCAGCGCGCCCTACTCGGGCTGGCGGCTGGTGACGGACGCGGACGTCGCCCCCGGCGAGCCGCACGGCGCGTACACCGATCAGTGCGACCACGACGTGACCTACGCGCTCTTCCCGCACGCGGGCGACGCGATCGCCGGCAACGTCACGCGCGAGGCGTATGCGCTCAACGTCCCGCTGCGCGTGGTCGAGACGGACGCGCACGACGGGCCGCTGCCGCGCTCGGCGTCTTACCTGGGCGTGGACGCGCCGAACGTGCTGGTGGAGGCGGTGAAGCGGGCCGAAGATGACGGCGACGTGATCGTCCGGCTCTACGAGTGCGAGGGCCGCGACGCCCACGCCACCGTCCGCTTCGGCTTCCCGGTCAAGGCCGCCAGCCTGGTAGACCTGATGGAGGAGAACCCGGCGTCGCTGGCCGTGACGGGCGACGCGGTAAAGGTGAACTTCACCCCCTTCGCGATCCAAACCCTCCGCGTGGCGCGGGGCTAAAGACATTTACTACGAAGAAACGAAGAAGAAAAAATCTTCGTTTCTTCGTTTCTTCGTGGTAAATGCGATAGTGAAACCGGTGTTCTAGTGGTATACTAACCGGGAGATGACATCCAGGCCTTTGCAACCCATGCTCCCACTGCCGGACTTGACGATCTCGGAAATCAAATCCGATCGGCCCGGCGCGCCTGTCAATGGCTCAAACCATGTCAATGTTGAGGATCAGCGGTTCCATGATTGGTACCGCTTTGTGCTCGCCTTTCCGCCGCATCTGGTCAGAAAGTACTTCGCGGAGTTCGAACTTGGTGAGACAAGCACGGTTCTTGATCCTTTTTGCGGCACCGGCACGACGGTTGTGGAGGCTAAGCTGAATCACCTGCAGGGCATCGGGTTGGAGGCGAATCCTCTTCCGTGCTTTGCTACCCGCGTCAAGACCAACTGGAGCATTGATCCGGGGGCGCTTCAGAAGGGTGCCGAGGAGATCGCGCGGCAGGCAGATGACGCGTTGCGCGCGCAGGGTATCGATGATGACTTGCTGCTTAGTTCTACAACTGACATGGCCTTACGAGACTTGGACGTAGAATCCAAACGACTGCTGATCGGCAACTCAATCAGCCCCCTCCCACTTCACAAGACTCTTGTTCTCTTGGATGCACTTAATTTGCACGAAGATCAGCCGTATTTCGACTATGCGCGGTTGGCCCTTGCCAAGGCACTGGTAACGTCGATCGGTAATCTCCGCTTCGGGCCGGAAG
Organism: Anaerolineae bacterium; assembly: GCA_038214535.1. Taxonomy (GTDB): domain Bacteria; phylum Chloroflexota; class Anaerolineae; order CG2-30-64-16; family CG2-30-64-16; genus JBBQRS01. The sequence continues at coordinate 20,881 of JBBQRS010000015.1, read as the reverse complement.
TCGGCGTCGGCAAGGTAAAAGAAGATGCGCCGGTTATCTCTGCATGGATGAATGAAGTGCAGCAGATGGTCGTCGATTTACAATCCATTGAGGCTGCTGATTATCCACAAAGCGAGGTTTTCTTGTCGGACGCGCGGCGCGTCTCACATGTGTTGCCGCCGCAGTCTGTGGATGCGGTGATTACTTCACCCCCCTACCCGAACGAGAAAGACTACACGCGGACTACCCGGCTGGAGTCAGTCATCCTTGGTTTCTATAAGAACAACCCGGAACTGAGGGAGCACAAGAGAAGGCTGTTAAGATCAAACACGCGCGGCGTCTATCAGGCCGATGACGATGATCAATGGCTTGCGGAATTTCCCGATATCGAGCGCCTGGCCGAGCGCATCGAGGCGCGGAGAGTGGAGCTTGGCAAGACCTCCGGATTCGAAAAGCTCTACGGACGGGTTACCCGGCTGTATTTCGGCGGGATGGCGCGTCATCTGATGGAACTGCGCCATGTCCTGCGTCCCGGAGCGCGCCTGGCCTATGTTGTAGGAGATCAAGCATCTTACTTGCGGGTCATGATTCGCACAGGGCAATTGCTGGGCGAGATCGCAGAGCAATTGGGGTATGAGTTGATTCGCATTGACCTTTTTCGCACCCGCTTCGCGACAGCAACACAGGCTGAGTTGCGAGAGGAAGTCGTCATTCTGCGCTGGCCGGGTTAGCTACAGGAGCAGGAAATTGGCGTCTCACCAAACTCAATATGATCGAATTATCGCGGCCATTTTTGAGGATCATTGGCAAGAGGGACTCACGAGTTTCTTCTTTACGCGTGAAGAGGTTTCCGACAAGGCGCGCGATTTGGGTCTGGAACGCCCTCGTAATCTCGGTGACGTAGTTTACACCTATCGTTACCGCAAATCACTCCCGGCCTCGATTGCACAGACCGCGCCTGAGGGCTATTCGTGGATTATCCGCGGCGCGGGACAAGCGCAGTATCAATTCGCCCTGGTTACATTGCCGACGATCAATCCATCACCTCATTATCTTCGTATCAAGATTCCCGACGCAACGCCTGGCTTAATCAACATGTACGCCATGAGCGATGAGCAGGCGTTGCTCGCCAAGCTTCGCTATAATCGCCTGATTGATATTTTCACCGGGCTGACCTGTTATTCTCTGCAAAGCCACCTGAGAACCAGCGTCTCCGGCATTGGCCAGGTAGAGACAGACGAAATCTACATTGGCGTGGACCGACGCGGGGTGCAATATGTCATTCCGGTTCAGGCGAAAGGCGGAACCGACAGGATGGGCGCAGTGCAAATTGAACAGGACTTTGCCCTGTGTGCGGCCAAATTCCCGACGTTGATTTGCCGCTGTATCGGCGCGCAATTCCTCGATGACTCAAGTATCGCCATGTTCGAGTTTGTGATCACGTCTGATGAAATCAGCGTCTCGATGGAGAAGCACTATCAACTGGTTCGCCCCGCTGAGCTATCACCGGAAGAGTTGAGCCAGTATCGTCGCCTCTCGGATTGAATGCTCTCAATTCGCGAGGCTAAAAGACATTCACCACGAAGGAACGAAGAAACGAAGAAACGAAGAAAAGAAGAAGAAAAGAAAAAAATCTTCGTGTTCTTCGTTCCTTCGTTTCTTCGTGGTAAAGGAAATTCACATGACCGACAGTTTGCGAGACATTGCGAAGATGATTGACCATTCGCTGTTGCACCCGACGATGACCGACCGCGATCTGGATGCGGGGTGCCGGCTGGCACGGCAGCACGACGTGGCGTCGGTGTGCATCAAGCCCTACGCGGTGACCCTGGCGCGCGACATCCTCGCCGGCTCGGATGTGCTGGTGTGTACCGTGATCGGCTTCCCGCACGGCAGCCCGCGGCCTGAGGTGAAGGGCTACGAGGCGGAAGTTGCCCTGACCGACGGCGCGACCGAACTGGATATGGTGATCAACGTGGGCAAGGCGCTCAGCGGCGACTGGGACTACGTGGCGGGCGAGATCGAGGCGATCAACACGATTGCCACGCGCCGGAACGCCATCGTCAAGGTGATCTTCGAGAACGACTTCCTGACGCGCGACGCCGACAAGGCACGCCTGTGCCACATTTGCAGCGAGATCGGCGTGGCGTTCGTCAAGACCTCGACCGGCTACGGGTTCGTGCGCGGGGCCGACGGGCATTACAACTACGCGGGCGCGACCGATCACGACCTCGAATTGATGCGCCGCCAGTGTGCCCCGGAGGTGCAGGTGAAGGCCGCGGGCGGCGTCCGCACGCTGGACGACCTGCTGCGGGTGCGCGCCCTCGGCGTCACCCGCGTCGGCGCGACCGCCACCGAGGCGATCCTCAACGCAGCGCGGGCGCGCGGGTATCAATGAGGCCGAACGTTACCACGGAAGACACGGAATACACGGAAGGATTTTTCCAGAGAGAGCCATCTCCGCGGCATATATCTCACCGTGGAGTGCGTATCTGAGTATACACATTCCACGATGGGAGATTGTCACATGTTTTTTCCTTTCCGTGTCTTCCGTGGTGATTCACAAAGAAGGGCGAACCCATGACAGCAAAGGTGAAAGTAGGCGTGGTGGGCTGTGGCGTCGTGGCGAGCGCGTATTATCTGCCGTATCTGATGGAGATGGAGACGGTGGAACTGGTGGCCGTGTGCGACCGCTATGCGACGCGCACGGAGGCGTGTGCGCGGTTGTTCGGCGCGCGGGAGCAATACCTGGACTACAACGCGATGATCGGGGGGGCCGATCTCGACGCGGTGTTCATCCTGACCGCGCCGGGTACGCATGTCCCGTTCAGCCTCAAGGCGGTGGCGGCGGGCAAGCATATCCTGCTGCAGAAGCCGATGGCGACCAACCTGGACGACGCGGTGGCCATCGCGGACGCGGTGCGGGCGGCGGGCGTCAAGGCGGTGATCGAGCCGAGCTCGAGTTCGGCGCTCGACCCCGACATGGCCGAACTGCGGCGACTGGTGAAAGCAGGCGTGCTGGGTGAAATCCTCTGGTACTCGCTGGGGACGACCGGCCCCTCCACCTATGGCCCGGCGCTGGGGATGAACCCCTACGGGCAGGATGCCTTCTTCACGCGGGACAGCGGCGGCTTCCTCTATGATCTGCCCTACGCGCCCGCGAACATCGTGGGGGTGCTGGGGCCGTGCCGCAGCGTGATGGCGCAGGCGCGCATCATCGTGCAGGAGCATGACATCGTGCCGGAGGAGGCCTACGACGCGTTCCTCGCGGGCGTCACCGACCCGCACAAGGCGAACTTCTGGGATGCCGTGTTCGATCTGCCGCGCACGAAGCGCGTGCGGATGGAGGCGATTGACAACGCCTACTCGCTCTATGAGATGGCCGACGGCGCGCAGGGGGCGTGTCACGTGGGGCGCATCTATCACCCGACGCTGCCGGAGGGGGATCGCGGCGCGTTGCAGATCTTCGGCTCCGACGGCAACCTGATCTTCGGGGCGGGCTACATGGCGTCCATCATCAGCACGCACCCGGACTTATTGCCGCACGTTGACCCCGACGGGTGGTATCACATCCCGCGGCGGGGCGACCTCAGCAAGGCGCAGTTCCCGAAGCCGACGCCGGGCGCGTTCCACTATTACCACGCCTCGACGCAACACCTGATTGACTGCATCCTCGAAGACCGCGAGCCGATCGTCGGGATTGATTGGGGGCTGCACATCACCGAGATGATGTGGGGCACGGAGCAATCCGCGCGCACGGGCACGCGCTATGACATGACGACGACGCTGCCGGATGGTTGAGGTTAGGGGCGCGAGCTACTGGCGCGCACGGTTCGGGTCCGTGAGGCCGGAGGTTCACTCCGCGGAATGAGCCTCCATCATGATGGCAGGCGAGAGGCCGCCGTGACGGACCCTTTGGTGACTGGCCCTGGCGGATGGCTGCGGACTATCTGTCGCAGTTCCGGCTGGCTTATGCGCACCAACCGGGCGTGGGCAGTCACTCACGTTCAGGCATCCAGCGCGAAGTGCGCAGCGTGAACCATTTTGAGTTGTTGGGCAATGTGCCGGGAGACGGTGGGTAAGTCATGACGTTTCTACCCAGGGGACAACTTGGCCGATGGTTGGCAAATCGAGATTATATTTGGCAGATGCATCTGCTGAGCCAGGATCGCTTCGCCTCCTTTGCAAAAAATCGTGGCCTGAACTACTCATTTGGTTCAGATACCTACGAACTCTGGCGGATCGGCCTACTCAAAGCGGATCTGATCGAGGCGCCGTGCGAACTTGGGATTCCGGGTCTCGAGTTGTTTCGAATAGATGAGGAAGGGAATCATCTTTACCTGGATACACGAGAGGCGATTGCCGAAGGCGGACTATCCGGGAGCATCGGCCGGCTCTCCGACTTGCGTTGTAACGTGCATCTCCACTTTCATCCGTTCCGTTATTATGTGCTCTACGAGATAGATCAAACTCTGAAGCTGGACTTCCATCCGAAGCAGCAATTGCTTAATCCTGCTGGCTATCAGACTTTGTTGGAGCGTTGGCAAAGCCACTTCCAAGAGTGGACGGCAAGCTCTGCGTTTCAGCGCCAACTTCAATATTGGGAAAATATTACGGAGTTGGCGATTGCCACCGAGCCGTGTGCATACACTAAGCTGTTCAGCACAATCCGGCGGCCTGTCCAGATTACCGAAGAGACCCAGCAGGCGGCCATCAGGTCACATTGGGAGGAACTACAGACACACTATAAATGCATTGGGAAGGATACGATTGAGCCAGCGCGCCAGGAACTCTGTATCCAAGCTGAGATGCTCGACCCGAACAAGACCATCCATACGATCCTGCGGCTAACATCTGGCGAGCGTCGCATTGACGACGTTAAAGGCAGGCTCGGTGGTTCACTCGTGCTGTTAGCGATGGCAGAGATGATCAGGCGTGCGGAGGAAGAAGCATTCGATGTCCAACTGCCCGAAGAAGACGAAATGGGTTTCGGCATCGTTTACCGAGACGCCAGACGGGAACTCTACGGTTCAGAACGGCTACTCGACGGCAATCACACGGTCGCGGACGAGTTTCTGCGCCAACAGGGTCTTGATTACGGGGTTCGCGTCCGTTGGTACGTGGCGGGTGATACCGAATACCATGCTATCGAGAGCTTCGTAGAGCATTTTCCGGCGATACAGCTTATCAACCTGAGAGGGCGAGTCGTTGAACGCGGAGATAAAGGGGTTTCGTTCCGAGATAGCTTGCGCGCGGACATAGCGGCCGGCATTTTCAGTTGGGTGTCGGTTGATGGAGACAGAGGTGATTACGTTCGCGCCGTTCGTAAGGCAGCCGAAGTCGATGAGATCTGTGGGATGTTTTACGTCGCCAAACAGGACTTCGAGTTCGCCAACTTCACGCCAACGGAACGGGAGGAGATACTGTGGGAGATCGCTCTGGAATACGGTGCCACCCCGTCCAGCCAGGCTATTCTGCATTGTGCCATTCAGGACGCCAAATCTACTGAAGAGCTACTCAAAGCAGCGCGACGAGAGCTACCTGAATTGGCGGAAGTCGGGAAGGGTGCGGAGTGGGGGAAACGGCTGATGAAATACGCTTTGGATCACGCAGAGATGCCCCTTGGATATCCCACTCAACAGCACCCCCGACCGGTTCTAGATGCCGTGCAGTGGGCTATTCAAGCAGCCCATGTCAACTACAGGTACAACCGTGAAAAGTACAGAACCGATCCGGCCACCGGAAAGATCGTTCCCAGACAGGTGTCGGACAGTTGAAGATGACCAGCGATTCGATCTTGGCGGAGCGAATGGGGGCGCAGCAGGGGGTGTCTCGGCGTGATTGGGATCGGCGCTGCATACTTTGTCCGGCGGCCGACTAGAGCTAGGGTAGCTGCAACAGCCGTCCGATCTGAGAAACCGAACCTTGCGTAGGGCCGCAGACGGCGATAAATCTCCAGTTAGTCTTGGGAGCACGTCTCGGTCCCGCGACGAGGGGTTCACTCCACGATGATTTTCTCGACTTCTTCGGTGGCGCGCGACTGCCGTTGCGGATTGAAAAAGACCGGTTCCATCAACTCCCAAAACGCCGCTTGGCTATGCCATGTGTCTCGGATATTCATCTTGCTTTCTAATCTCACGGCCAGCCGACGCCGGGCGCGGGGGCCGGGGTCATGAGCACTTTGCCGGTGCGTTCCCCGCCGAAGGGGTTCGCCGGGTTCCACGCCGCCGCCATGATGAAGAGCGTGAGACGGTCGGGGCCGCCGAGCATCAGCGCGAAGGGCGAACCCTCGAGTTCGATGCGTTGCAGCACCTCGCCGCCCTCGCGCACGCGCACGCAGGAGGCTTCTCCCGTCGAGACCCATATAGCCCCCTCCGCGTCCATGGTGATGCCGTCCGGCCCCAGCCCAGCGGCCCAGACCCGGCGGTTCGCCAGGCTGCCGTCGGCGGCGATGTCGAATGCCGTCAGCCGGCCCGCGAAGGACTCGGAGATGATCAGCGTGCTGTTGTCGGGCGAGACGACCATGCCGTTGGGGAACGCGATGTCATCTGCAACCACGCGCGGCGCGCCGTCGGGGGTGATCAGCGCGATGTAGCCGGGCACGAAGTCGGGCCGCTCCAGCCAGGGGACGGGCGCGAGACCCTGCGCGCTGTCCCGCTGCACGTTCTCCAGGAAGGCCATGAAGTTGAAGTCCGCGCCGTTGACGTAGATGTTGCCGCGCCCATCCACGACGATCTCGTTGAAGCCGCTGGGCAGGCCGCTCAGGTCGGCGTGGGCCACCAGCGAGCCGTCGGGCTCGCGGCGCAGCAGCCGCTCCGGGCAACCCGGGTTCGCCGGTACGATCAACTGGCGACCATCCGGCAGCCACGCGATGGAGTGCGGGCTGACCGCCGGGTCGCGGGTGACCACTTCGCTGTTGCCCTCCGGGTCCACGGCGATGATCTCGTGTTCGCCCCAGTTGCAGAACCATAACCGCCCCTCGTGCCAGCGCGGCGACTCGCCGATCGCGAGGCCGGTCATCAGGGTTTGGAGTTCGGACATGAGAATACCTCTTTTGAGCGTCTATTCTCAATAGACTTCCTGATGCGTTCCGATGTCGAGGAGCAAAATGACTTCGTTGCCGGTAGTTGTGTCGGTTTCCAGGGAAAACACGATACGGCAATCGTAGCCGCACGAGCAAGCCCACAACCCAGACAGTACGCCGCTCAACTTATGCGTCCCCAGGCCCTGGGCAAAGATATCTCGCTCCATCTGCTGAAGCACGACGTCAATCCGTGCCTGGCTACGCGCGTCTCATTTGACTGATTTCTTATAGGCTTTGACGAATTTGGGTGAGAGGACCAGCGCCCTCATTCATCTGCCTCGAGTGCGCTATGAAGTTCCGTTATAGCGTCTTCGGCAGTCTGTGCTTTAAGGTCGCCGGCATGATAAGCTGTGATGGACTCGTGGGCGGAGATGCCTATTTCTTCGCGGCGTGCTTCGACCCGGCGGCGCAACAAGATTTCCAGCAGCATCTCGCGCTCAACCGGCGAAAGTTGCATTGCAGTTTCGACTGCCTGATCCAGTGTGACCACGCTCATAATTGTTTCATCTCCATGCGAGATTCCTCTAATTGTATCACGAGTTCGCACCTCACGCACGCGTTTTACTTCTTCTTCCCCTTCGCGGCGGCCCGCGCACCCTCCTCCTCGACGCGGAACGCCGTGATCTTGCGGACCAGGTCATAGGGGATCGGCTGATCGAGCGGGAAGCGCACGGCGCCTTTGGAACCGGCATACGCGGCCAGCTCGTCCTGGAACTGATCGAGGCCGGAGGGCGCGGGGTAGAACCCGATGTGCTGCTTGAACGCGCCGAAATGCACCAGGTTGCGACCATTCAGCGTGAAGGTCGGCAGGCCGTAGCCGATCTTCTCGCCCGCATCCGGCGCGACCTCTTTGATCGTCGCCCTGATCTGTCGCAGGATCGCTTGCACATCGGGCGGGTAGCCGGCGATATACTCGTCAATGGTCTGCGGCGTGGGTGTGTCGTTTTGCATCTGTTTTCCTCTTACTGTCTTGTTACAAGGCCACGCCTTTGACGGCCCAGGCTCTCGCCATCAGTGAGATCGAGCCGTCAGCGGCAATCGGTAAGGTCTCGCGTAGTCGGTCTTTGAGCCGCCGCCGCGCTTCTTCCGGCACGCTTTTCATGTAGGTCGGCGCGGAGCCGACACCCCCCAGAAACGGCGTCCAGTAATCTTCAAAGTCGGGGAACACCGCGGCGACCTCGATGGGGATTACGTCTACGTTCTGCAAGCCAGCGCGTTCAAACAGCAAGCGCAACGGTTGCGGCCGGCAAATTGTGAAGCGCGCTCCCTGGTCGAACGCCGCTGCGCCGGTATCGAGCGCGACTGCCGCATCCCAAAAGTAACGCAGCATCGCCATGCCGTCGGCATAATCCCACACGTAGGCTCCGACCAGGCCGCCCGCTCTGGCGACGCGCCGCATCTCGGCCACGGCGACATCGGGCTGCGGCACGAAGTTGAGCGTGATGCCCGAAACGACGGCGTCCACGGAATTACTCTCTAACTCCAGCGCCTGCACGTTCCCAACCTCAAAGCGGACGTTCGGCGCGGTGATGGACCGGCGCGCATAGGCAATAAAGTGATCGGACGCGTCTATCCCGATCACAACGCGCGATTCGCTCGTTTCCAGGATGGCCTGAGTGAGACGGCCTGTGCCGCAGCCCACGTCCAGCCAGACGCCGCCGGGCGGGACAGCCAACCAGTCGAGAAACTGCGGGGCAACCCGCGCGCTCCACCGCCCCATGAACCGTTCATAGGCGTCGCTATTGGCCCATGATTCCTTTTCGGTTTGCATAGTCGCTCCTCCGATCCTCTGCGCCTCCGCGCTTCTGCGTCAAGGTTGCCGCCCGGTCAGCCCCAGCAGCCGATCTTGCAGCGGGGCGTCTGCGGGCACGTCCACGCGCGGGCCGTAAACGCCGATCGCGCGCCACTCCTCCGCGTGCGGGCTGACCTCATCCCACACGCCCTGCACCAGGTCGGCGGGCAGGGTAGAGTCCACGCCGATCACCTGCGCGATGTCGTGGGCGCGCAGCGCGCGGAACGAGTTGATCTGCCAGAAGTACTCGCGGATGGGGTAGTCGCCGAACGAGAGGTGCGCAATGCGGTCGAGGTCGGCGGCATCCAGCGCGGCCGCCGCGGCGACCGCTTTGCGCACGATCTCCGCGAAGGCCGCCTTCGGGTCGTCGCCCAGCAGGTCGCCGTCGTACTTATCTGTCCTTGCTTCGTCCATGGTGCGCCCGGCCAGCATATCGGGCACCCAGGCGTCATCGTAGGCGTGGTAGTTGATGATCTCGCGCAGGGTCACGTCGTGATCCGTCCGGCGCATCGCGAAATCGGGCGGCATCACCATGTCCCACTGGTCGTCGCGGATTTGATCCACGATCTTCTTGAGGGATTCTTCGGCCTTAATGAAGATAGCTAGTTCGTTCATGGTGTCCTCCATAGTGTGTCCCGAATACAGCAACGGCTTTAGCTTTTGTGTCCCCACAATCGCTAAAGCCGTTACTGTAGCACAGAAAACCAGAGGCAGATGGCGTTTATTCCTGTGCGTTGATGGTTATTGCGTCAACGGCATGTCAAGAGTTGTGCTGACGCCGTTAACGGTGACGGTGTATGTTCCTTCAGGCAGTTCCACTACGTTGAGCGGAATGGCGATGCGGAAGGGTAGTAGGCCGACCTGATCGGACCGGCAGTTTGGATCCAGTTCAGACGCCATAAGCGTGATTTCGAACGCGTTCTTTGTGGCGGTTTGCCGGATTTCAGCTAACTGCGCACACAGGTCGGGCCACTCGCCGCTGACAAAGACATCTACCGGAATGGGCGATCCGACGCCGACGTCAATTGTCACGCGCTTCACCGGAATTTCACGTAGTCCCATGGCGGGCATTACGGTACCTTCGGTCGGCTTCGGTGTTCCCGCGCCCGCTGCGGCCGCCGGTTTGGGAGTTCCGGTGGTGGCTGCCGAGGTCGCCTCCGCCGTACCGGCCATCGCTTCAAGCGTGGGGGTCAGCGTGTCGGTCATCGCTTCCGAAGTGCCGGCCATCGCTTCGGGCGTGGTGGTCAGCGTATCGGTCATGACTTCCGAAGTACCGGCCATCGCTTCGGGCGTGGTGGTCAGCGTGTCGGTCATGACTTCCGAGGTGCCGGCCATCGCTTCAGGCGTAGTAGTCAGCGTGTCGGTCATGACTTCGGTCGTTAAAACCGCTGTTTCAGCGGGTAGTTCGACGGTAGCAGCCGACGTATCAGCGGCTGGTTCGCGCGTGGTGGTGGGCTGCAAGGTAGTGGTAGGTTGGCAGGCCGCTAGTATGAAAATCACCAGAAGCCCAGGGAACAGCTTTCTAAAGGACATACTACACCTCCTGAATTTTTGCCTCTAGCGTTTAAAACGCTACATCGAATGGCTGTTATGTGCAGTAATTTGCATTCCTAATGGGGAAACCCAATGAAAGTCGTACAATCCAACCTTGTTATTCAAGGCACTGGACGGCTGCTTTTGTACGACGTTCATCTGACTTCCCTATAAGCTCTTGTTCGCCCACCTCGCGCGGGGCGCGCAGCCTCAGATGCGCACGCCGCGCGTAAGGTGGGGGATACGTCCGCCGTTATGACGCCCAGGGCAGGAAGCACACTTTGAGCGCTGCCTGCGCTTCGAGCAGATCAATGCCCTCTGCGTAGCGTTCCAGCGGCAGCACGTGGGTGACCAACGGGGCCAGGTTCAGCTTACCGGCGCGGATGAGGTCTACTGCATACTCGGCGGACGCGCGGGAGTGGCCCTTGTAACCGCACAGGCGCAGGTGATAATGGCGCGGCCTGAAGATGTAGTCCTCGCGCTGCACCCCGAACAGCGCCACCACGTCGGATGTGTGATCCATCAGGAAGGCCACGGAGGCGCTCGCCCCGACGCAGTCAACCGCGGTCTCCAGGGGCAGCCCGGCTTCCGCAGGGAGCGGGTCGCGCGGGTCGTAGCACGCGGCCGCGCCGACCCCGCGCGCGAATGCGCGGCGCTCCGGCGACAGGTCGAACCCGATCACCGATGCTGCGCCTTCGGCCAGCGCCATCTGGGCGGCGATCAGGCCGGCCGGCCCCAGCCCGGAGACCCCAAAAGAGCGCCCCTCGATCGCGCCCATCTCTTTGAGCATCCGGAAGACCGTGCCCACGCACATGGCAAGCTCCACCGATGCCAGGGCCACGTCCGGCAGATCGTCGGGGACGCGGATCACGTTTTCGGCGCGGTGTACGACGTATTGCGCGTAGCAGCCGGGCGCATCGTGGCCGGGGTCGCGCCACGCGCTGACGCGCTCTCCCGGAGCCAACCCCGTGACGCCCGCGCCGACCTCCTCGATCACGCCGGTGGCTTCGTGACCGGGCTGCCCCACCATGTAAGGATAGCGGAACTGATGCCCGATGAACATCGGTTCGGCGTGCCTCAGGTGCAGGTCCCACTGCGGGCAGGTCGTCACGGCGTTGATGCGCATCAGCACCTCGCCCGGCCCCGGGTGCGGCGTGGCGACATCGCGGATCACGAATTCTTTGGGCGCGGTGACTTGCAGGATTTTCATCAGGCCAATTCCTTTTCTGATTGTCTCATCGAACCTGACTCTGGATGCCGCCGAACAACGCCCGCAAGCGGTCGTGGCGGGCGGCGTCCAGATAGGGCGGATCGAGCGCCCGCAGGTTCTCCTGCACGCGTGCCGGGCTGCGCATCCCCACACAGCACGTACTGACGTCCTGGGCGAGTACATAGCGCAGCGCGGCTTCCGGGATGCTGTAGGGCAGCAGGAAGTCGAACAGGGCGGTGTCCGTGTAGGGGGCTGTCGCAGGGAGGTTGCCCTCGGCGACGTGCCGCCGCACGCACTCGAGGGCCGCCGGGACGGAGACCAGCCCCGATTGGCGCGACGCCTGGTTCAGCGGCATCATCACCACCGTGCCGATGTCGTGCTGTTTACATAACGGAAGCGCCGTATCCGCCGCCGTCTGCAACAGGATATTGATCGTCAGCATCACGACATCGAACGCGCCGGTGGGCACGGCGCGCCGGAGGATCTCGTGCGTCCCGTCGCCCTCCGATAACTCGCTGATGCCGAGGAAGCGCACCTTGCCCTGCTCGCGCAGCCGGACCATCGCGTCGTAGCACCCGTCGGTCATGAACCGGTCGAACGATTCCAGCGTTCGGATGCCGTGACCGAGCAGGACGTCCACCTGCTCGCGCCCCAGCCGGCGCAGGCTGCCCTCCACCGAGGCGACCAACTCTCCCGGCGATCCGGTGTATGCCGCCTCCGGCCCCCAGCCATCGTATGGCCGGTATTTCGTCTCGATGATGACATCCTCGCGCCCGCGCAGCGCCTCGCCCAGCGCCGACTCACACGCACCGTCCTCGTAGCCCGCGGCGGTATCCACGAAGTTGACGCCCGCATCAAGGGCGGCCTGCACGGTGGCGATGAACTGCCGCCGGTCTTCGGCCGCGCCGCGCGCCGCGCCGAAGCCCAACGCGGATACCTGAAGGTCCGTCCGTCCCAGTCGTCGGTAGAGCATAACGATTCACTCCTATTCCCAAAGCATCACGTGGAGCCGCGGAGACGTTTGGAACACGAAGACGCGAAGGTCACGAAGCGCGAAGATCGCGAAGGCCATCACGCGGAGACGTCCCCTCATCGGGGATTTGCGTCGGAGAAGGCGGAATTTTATTTCTTCTCTCCGCGCTCTCTGCGGCTCCGCGTGCGCGATTCAGGCTGCGGCGCCTTGCAGGAAAGCCAGGGTGCGCTCCCAGGCGAGGCTCGCGGCTGCCGGGATGTACGCCTCGTGGCGATCCGGCTCGAAGAACCAGTGGCCGGTGTCGGGGTAGCGATAGAAGGTCACGGGGCGACCGGCCGCGCGCAGCGCGGCTTCCAGCGCGTCCACGTTCTCCGGCGGCTCGTAGGGGTCGTTCTCCGCGTAGTGGCCGAGGTAGGCGGCGCGCGCCTGCGTGAAATCGGCCGGCCCCGTGCCGTAGAACGTCACCACGGCGCGGACGTGTTCCGGGTCGGCGGCGGAGAGATCGAGCGCGTAATACGCGCCCAGCGAGAAGCCGATCACTGCGAGGTCGCCATGCGGTTGACCGGCGCGTTCGAGCAGAAACTTCGCGGCCTCCGCGATTTCGGCTTTCGCGCGCAGGTAGTTGGCGTCGAGCGCGCTGCCCAGCACCTCGGCCCCTTCGATGGTGTCGGCGACCTCACCGTGATAGAGGTCGGGGACGAAGACGACGAACCCGGCCTCGGCCAGCCAGTCGCAGAACGCACGCATGGTGGCGTTCAGCCCCCACCACGCGTGGAGCACCAGCACGGGGCTGCCGCTGCCGCTCGCGGGGACGGCGAGATAGCCGTCAGGTTGTGGGTGTGACATTCTCAACTCCCTGGAATTGTTTCCGCGTCCGTTGGTAGTGCGCTCGTGAGAGCGCCGCGCCCTTACGGGCGCACTACGAAACACGGTCTGCGCTCTTGCGACTCGTAGTATAATGAACTCGCGCTGCTTTGCGCAACATCAAGAATCTATCCGAAAACTCCTGGATGATCACACACGCCCTTCGTAGTTGCGGCTTTAGCCGCTGGAGAGCCAGACAGCGGCTAAAGCCGCAACTACGAAGGAGAGCGCTGCGCAGTTTTCGGATAGGTTCCAAGTCAACCCATCGGGGCATTGCCCCATTCACCTGCACAGGAGGCGACCGTGACTCTACCGCTCTACTTCGGCCCTTATGGCTCCAGCGCCCTCGCGTATGCCGACCGCTTCGCCGAGTTCGGCGCGAACGCCGCCTGGTTCCACGGGTTCGACCCGCACGCCTTCGAGGCCTGCGCCCGCCACGAGGTGGCCGCCTGCGTCGAGTTCCCCACCTTTCGCGCCGATTTCGCCGCGCGCCCCGAGTTGATCCCCATCGGGGTTGACGGCCGGCCGATCCGCTACGGCGAGCTGGTGCAGGGGGTCTGCCTGTCGCAGCAGGCGTTCCTGGATGAGATCGAGGCCGCCCTGGTGGCGGGGCTGCGCGCTTTCCGGCCCGCCGGCATCTGGCTCGACTATCTCACCTACGCCGGTTGGTTCGAGACCCCCACCCCTGACTTGCTGGAGCATTGTTTCTGCCCGGCCTGCATCGCCGATTTCTGCGCCGCCGCCGGGGTTGACGCCGCGACCCCGGCCCGCATCCTGGAGGGCTACGCGGCCGCGTGGGCGCGCCACAAGTGCGAGCGGATCGCCGGTTTCGCGGCCCGCTATGCCGGGCTGGTCCGGGCCGCGCTGCCGGGCTGCGTCATCGGCGCTTACATGTGCCCGTGGACGCCCGAGGAATTCGACGGGGCGCTCACGCGCATCTTCGCCCAGGACTACGATCTGCTCGCGCCGTATATTGACCTCTTCACGCCGCTCATCTACGGCGTCAAGAGCGGCCGTCCGCCCGCGTGGGGCCGTGAGTTCCTGGAACAATCACCGCGCTTCGTGCCCGCCGGCCGCCAGGTCCACCTGATCCTCGACGCGCTCGATGGGCCTGAGAGCCTGGCCCAGACGGCAGCTTCGCCCGTCCCAACGTGGGGCTTTCAACTCTACGGCGGCGCGGCGCTGTTCGCCGACCCCGGCCAGACCGGCGCGTTCCGCGACGCCGTCACCGCGATCCGCCGCCGGATCGCAGTGACGGATCAACGGCCATAGACGGAGATGCAGTTGCTGCCGGTGGATGTGAGCTCTCGGCTCCAACTTGCCCAACGTTCCTTGAGGCGCAGCCCTGCTTCGCACTTACGTGATCAAAGGGCGGATCTCCGCCGAGAACGCCTCGCTGGCATTGTCGCCTGTCAGGATGCGTACATCCTGGGGGCTTTGCGCGCCCAACTCCAACTCCACCGCCCGAGCGATCTGCGCTTGCTCGAAGACGCGTCCTTCACTCACCTCGGGCGTCGTGCCAAAAAGCCGCAGGATCGCAACGCCAACGGCGTCGAGCGCGACGCGATCTCTGCTGGCAAGCATCACCTCCGGCCGGACCAACTTGCCGCGATCCGGCCCTCCGCTCGTGAACGCTTCGATGCCGTCCATGACGACAAGCGCAGGCGCGTAGGTGCGATTGATCTCGGCAATCATGGTGCGCTGATCCGGACTGCCGTGCAACTCGCTCATGAAGTTGTAGCCTGCGCCGGCGATCTGCTTTGCAGCGAAGCCGACGGAGTTCTTCAGAGATAAGGTGAAATGGCCGCCATAACGATGTGTCTTCAGATTGCAGATTTGCACGACGGCCTCAGAATCCAGCAGCATCTTTGGAACTGCAAAACCCCGCTCCCAATGATTGTCTTTCGATTGGATCAAGGCCCAATCTTCTTCGTCCAGAGCGTCGAAGATAACGGTTTCGAAGCCCAACTCCTCGGCCAGGTTGAACGCACCCACTTGCTGCATCACGCGCTGCGTGTCACCCATGCCGCTGCGCTCGCCCAGGGTAATGGCGCCCGCTCCCATCTCGCGCAGTTGCATAATCATGGCGCGGAGGGCATCGGGGTGCGTCGAACCAGGGGCGGGGTCGGCGCTGTTGAAGTTGGGCTTGAGGAGTACTTTGTTGCCCCGGACCGTATTGACGCCCAGCAATTCCACCGCGCGGCGCAGCCCCTCCGCCCGGCTTGCGGTTTTCACAAGGACGACCGTCCCGCGCCAATCATCAGCCGTTGCTTGCGGTATCGGGGTCCAGGCGGGAGTCGCTGTTGGATCTGCAATCGCGCTTGTCGGAGTGCCGGTGGGCGGCGGGATACGCGTGGAAGTGGATGTAGGCCGCGTGACGGTGGGTCGAACTGTAGAGGTGGCTGTAGACCGGGCGGTTGCTGGCGGCTGCGGGGCCTGATATCCTTGGCCTCCACAGGCTGCCAGGACGGCCGTCCCGCCCATCAGTGCCGCACTACGCAAAAAAGCTCGTCGGTTCATAACTCACCTCCAGACTGAGGTCGTTCCTTTCCTTGCTGGCATGATAGCAATAGCGCAAGTGGTTGTCAGTTACGAAGATTCCAGGCAGTGCTGCTCAACCGCCATATACGGATATACAATTGCTGCTGGTGGATGTGAGCGGCTCTCGATTCCAGCTCGCCCAACGTTCCCTTAAGCGCAGCCCCACGATCCGCGCCATCAGATCGAGTTCCGAAGGCCATGCATAGCGCGTGATAATCGGATTGAGTTGTGTGCCTCTGCTTGAGAGGGTTACGTGGGTCTCTTCCAGCACTTGCGTGATGGGGTCGTAGCGCGCCACGTCGAGCCGCACCTGATCTACGGCGAGCGCTTCCAGGTCAACGTACTGGTTGTTGCGCAGGCGGCAGAACTCGGTCGGCACGCCGCCCTCGATGACGAAGACGCCATCTTCCGTGAGATGCGCGGCGACGTTCGCGAAGCAACGCACCTGCTCGTCCTGCGTGAGCAGGTTGAACAGGGTGTTGAAGACGATGTAGATCAGGCGATAGCTGTCGGGGACGGCGACCTCGGCGAAGTCGCCGAGCGTGACGGCGATCCGGTCGCCGCCCGGTTTGGCCTGCAACCGGGCGAGCATGGCCGGCGAGAAGTCAATGCCGTCAACCCGGATGTCCTGCGCGGCCAGGGGCAGCGCGATCCGCCCGGTACCGACCGCCAGCTCGAGCGCCGGGCCGCCCCGCGCCAACTGCTCCAGGAAGGCGACCGTCGCCGCCTCATCTCCGCGCCGGGCGAGCCGGTCATACTTCTCCGCTATATCGTCGCCAAAACTCATGCGTGGATCGTATGCTTCGATGGGGCCACCTCCAGGAACTCACGTTGTCGCAAATGCCGTGTTCAGCGGACGAGGGCAAAACTCACCAGCAAGGGCGTCGCAGCCGCGGCCACGCCCAATGCGGCGAGCGCGATTCCGGCAATCCTCCGGCGCGTACCCATCCAGCGCACGCCGAGGATCAGCAACAGGACCCCCAGCGTGATCATGCCGAACGCGATTGGATTTACCATGTCACAGCCCTCCTGATCCGCTCGTCGGGTCTCAACCGCACGCGGATGGCCGGCCGCATCGTCACGACCCCTTCACGTACTTGTCGAAGAAGGCGACCGTCCGCTGCATCGCGGTTGCGAAATTCTTGTTGATATTGTGGTTGTCGTTCGGATAGGTGTACAGTTCCACCTCTTTGCCCGCCGCCTGCATCTCCGCGAACAGCGTCTGCGACGAGGCCACGGGGACCTCCTCATCGGTCACGCTGTGGTTCAGTTGCAGCGGGCCTGAGATCTCCGCCAGGTAGCTGTTGGGCGAGATGGAAGCCCAGAATGCCGGGTTCTGCTCCACGGTGCCGTACTTTTCCGTCAGCTCTTGCCGCCAGGGTCGGCCATAGGGTCCCATGCCGCCGGGCGGGATGGGCGTCTCGGTGACCGTGCGTGTGGGACGCTGCCGGTTGGGGTCACGCGCGAAGATGTTCGGATAGGGCGCGACCACGCCGCCCCAGATCACGCCGGCCTTGATGTCCGGCGCGACCACCATCGAGCGCAAGGTGAGGTGGCCGCCCATCGAGTGCCCCCACATACCGATCCGGTTCGGGTCCGCGTCGGGGTAGGCCTTCACCGACGCCAGCGCGTTGAGCACATCATCCGTGTAGCCGGGGAAGCCGTAAGCTCCCTCGGGCGGCCCCTCCGAGCTGCCGTGGCCGCGATAGTCGGACTTCAAGACGATGTAACCGCTGCGCGCGATGGCATCCACGTACGCCACGTAGCGTTCGGTGGTCCGGTATTGCGCGGGCGGGATGTAGCCGTGGTTGAAGATGATCGCCGGCCAGCCGGTCGGCGGTTTCTCACCGTTTGGCACGGTCATCAAGGCGTAGATCTTGTAGCCGTCCGACATATAGGAGACGAGGTAGCGGCTGTAGTTGGAGCCCGGCTCCAACGTCCGCTCGATCACGATCTCGCTGCCCGGGTAACTCTGCTGCCGCATGACTTCGATCTGCAGCGGGTAGGGATCCTGCGAAGGGAACGCCGGTGTGGGCTGCGGAGTGGCCGTAGGCGGGACCGCCGTCGGCGTGGAGGTCGGTGGGATCGCGGTCGGTGAAGGCAGGGCTGTCGGGGTCGCCGCTACCGTTGGGGACGGCGGAGCGATGGTCGGCTCATCGGCCGTGATGCCGCCGCCGTCCGGCGGCGCAGCCGCAGCCTGGGGCGCGCCGATCGCGACCGGCGCTGATGGCTGCGGCGCAGCGGTGGGCGCGGGTCGCCCTCCACAACCGGCCAGCGCGATCACGGCGACCAGCATCAAGGCCCCTACAGGCCCGATCTTCCCTTTCAATATCCAAGTGGCCCTTGTCGGGCTCGCAGGTGTCACGATATATCCCCCGATTGCACTGAGCAGGCCAAGTATAGCGCGCGCCGCGCCCGCGGTCAACCGCCCCCGTTCTCCCGTTCGTAGTGCGCCCGTAAGGGCGCGAAAAGCACGATTTACCACCAAGACACGAAGAACACCAAGAAGAAAAAAGAAGGATGCTTTTCTTTGTGTCCTTCGTGTCCTTGGTGTCTTGGTTGTAAATCGTGCTTTTTGCCGCGCTAGGCGACCCGGTTGTAGCGGTAGTACAGCTCATAGCGACTGTCTTCGTCGTCGCTGTGATACTCGCGGAACTCGCGATACTGTTGCGGCCCCTTCTCCAGCGGCGTCACATTCACCTCGATGTCCTGCGGTGTCCTGTGCGTGGACAACCCCGGCGAGGGGAAGTTGGCGCTGGTGAGCGCGGCCAGATCAACGGCGGACAGCCCGAGCTGATCCTCGATGATCGGATCGGCGGGGGCCCACGCGGCGTAGATCAGGTTCACGGCGAGCACGATCACCAGCGCGATCCCCACGACGATCGCGGCGTAGACCACGCCCAGCTTCGCGAGCGCGCCCACCCCCTCCTTCAGGTAATCCTTGATGAAGTCCCACTCCACCTCAAGGATGTGGATGAACGCGTCGGTGAAGTTCGTGATCTGCTCGTTGTAGGCCTTGCGGCTGTCTATCTCGTACCCCATCACCGCCATTGCCACACCAACGATGGGCTGCCCGTGCGCGAAGATCACGTCGTTCATGGTGCGGCTCTCGCCGGAATCCACGTCATCGAACTCGCGGCCTTTGCTGCCGTTGAGCAGTTGCGCCGAGCCGAGCGTTCCATCCGTGAACATCGGCACGGCGATCACGTGGAGGCCGACCTCATCCGAACCGAGCCAGGAAGGCGATGTTTCCGCGCGCGCGTACAGCTTTTCGGCGACGATCTGGAAACGCGCCGTGGCCGGCGGGATCACCTGGATGTACTCGACGTTGGAGACCAGTTGGTCGCCCAGGTTCGGGAAGCCGCTGACGTTGGGCACGATCACCTGGATGGTGTAGATGCCCGGCGGCAGGTCGGCGGGAACCTGGAACGTCAGGCGGTCATGGACGCGACAATCGCGGATGAGTTGTTCCTTGCCGCCAATCGTCTCGGTGCGCGGCGTGTCCACGTCGCCGAACACGTGCGTCTCCACCTCGGCGGTCGCCGTGCCGGGCGCCTGCGCGGTGAGGCGCACCTTCGCGTCGGTGCTGATGTAGTTCACCCCTTCCAGCGTGATCCCGCTGGCCGCGGCGATCTCAGGCACGCGCAGGCAGGTTCCATCCGACAGGAAATTTCCGGGGCAGTTGGCGTGCTGCACCTCGCAGTTGACCTGCGTCTCGCCGTTGACCACGACCGGCTGGCAGTGTTGCTGCAGCTCCGCCGGTTCGTAATCGCCGGGACCGAGCGTCGGGGTAAAGCTAATGGTGCGCAGCCCGTTCACCCGGCAGATGCGCACCTGCACATCGAAGAACTCCGTCCCGATGGGTATATCGAAGAAGCGGTTCAGCCCGGGCCGTTCCTCCTCGACCGCGGTCGCGTTCTCGAATACCTCGAGGCCGACCCGCCCCGCCAGCTCTTGCGAGACGGCCGCGGCCAGCGTGATCGGGTCTATCGGCGTGTTCGGGTCGCCGGTGAGCGACGTGTCGAAGAGGCAATCGCGCGTCTCGGTGGGGATCGCATCAAACGAATCCACGCAGCAGGACAGGAGGCTCTGCTCCGCGGGCGGCAGGGCGGCCATGATCGCGAAGACGCGTTCTTCGAGCGGGTTGGCCGGCGCGCTGCCCTGCAAAAAGCGGCGCGAGAGCTGGAAGAAGGACGCCGCGAGTGCGCTGGGCACGGGGGTGTTGGCCGCCAGCTTCGCTAGCTTGCGCGCCTGGCTCTGCTTCGGCTTGGCCCCCTGTACCACGGGGACGCACTGGCCGTCGGGGAGCGGGAAGGTTTCGCAACCTTCGGTTGGGGAGGGCGGCGTTCCCTCGCCCGGCCCGGACGTGCAGTTGTAGATGTTCACATTGCCCTGGCTGGCGATGTGGATGTCAACCCGGCAAGCGCGCGCTGCTTTGCCACGCTTCGTTGCGGTTCTGGCTGTCACAGTGTGACCTCCATGTTTGTAGCTTTGACGTTGGCCCGATCGCGACAGGGAAATCGGGCCGGCTCTCGTGGGGACTGGTGTCGGACAAGAGCGATACTAATGATATACAAAAACGGGAGAAGAAAGTGTAAGGAGGGTTCCGGTGGGGCTAACACGGATGGGGGCGGGGCGGAGAAATCTGTTCCCCGCGGAGTGAGCATCCTCAGATGCGGGGCGTGCGGCCAGCGCAGGTTAATACGGATTAGCCCCCATCCGTGTTAGCCGCCCGCGTCGAGGAACAACCCCAGCTCCGAGAGCGCCGGGCAGACCGGGCTTTCGAGCACGCGCAGGCGCACGCGGGGCGTGGTGACCGTCTCCCCGCGCAGCAAGCGGCGATGGCCGATGGCGACCCCCTCGCTGTAGGTGCGCCACGCGCTCGCGTCCGCTTCAGCGTCCAGC
>JBBQRS010000014.1:0-59821 GCA_038214535.1 Anaerolineae bacterium | reverse complement strand
TGACAGATCGGTACGTCACGCATAGGCACGTCTGGCTCCAGAACTTGGATGCGGAACTGATCCTTCAGTCTACAACAAACCGTGCCCTTGCGACAGTGGATTCCTGACAGATCGGGAAGTTATTGTTTTACGAGTCCTTAGGCCGCAGCCGGGCCGGGTTTGGCGCCAAGATCCATGCCAAAGTTGATGCATTGGGCCTACCCTTGGCATTCATCCTCACCGGCGGTCAGGTGCATGATGTCACGCAAGCGCCAGCCTTACTCGCGGATGTGACGTGTGATTTCGTCATTGCCGACAAGAGCTACGATGCCGATGCCTTGATCGGGTTGATCGATGACCTCGGGGCCATCCCGGTCATCCCGCCACGCCGCAATCGGACGGAAAAGCGGTTCTACGATGCGCATCTCTACCAGGAACGCCATCTAATCGAGTGCTTCTTCAACAAGATCAAGCATTTTCGCCGCATCTTCTCACGCTTTGAGAAGTTGAGCAGCCGGTACCTCGGCTTTCTGAGATTCGTGTCGGTGCTGATATGGCTACGCTGAAAAATGTCAACAGAACCTAGTAAGCAGCGGACTAGAAATCAGCGCTGTTTTTTCAGCCAGCAATGGAAAAGGTCTGCTTCAACTCACACTTATTGATCCGGAGTAGACTGTGGCAGTGGCCACCTTGAGTCTCCAAGGAAATCTTATGGCTTCAGAACCCTGGTATGTGCGCTATTTCGGCAAAGACTACTTCCACATATACGAGGAGGTTTTGGCGCCGCAGCGCGCCGCGCAAGAGACTGCGTACATCATTGACCGGCTCGCGTTATCCCCAGGCAGCGCGATCCTCGACCTGTGCTGCGGGCATGGGCGGCACAGCATCGAGTTGGCGAAACTGGGCTACCGCGTCACCGGGCTGGATCTGAGCAAGGTCTTCCTGGAACGCGCGCGCCGTGACGCTGACGCGGCCGGCGTTGATGTGCGTTGGGTTCAGAGCGACATGCGCCAGATCCCGTTCGAAGCCGAGTTCGATGCCGTGATCAATATGTTCACTGCGTTCGCTTACCTCGAGACGAAAGCCGAAGATCAGAAAGTCCTCGATGCTGTCTTCGGGGTGCTCGCACCGGGCGGCGTCTTCCTGATCGAGAACGTCCTGCGCGAATCCGTCTTGCGCGGCTTCATGCCTTACGGCGTTGCCCATCTGGCTGATGATGTCATCGCGATCCACGAGCGGGAGTTCGATCTGCGCGCCAGTCGCCTCAACGATCGGGTGACGCTCATCCATCCGGGAGGCGCGCGTACCGAATACGATACCTCTATGCGGTTCTACACGCTGACGGAGTTGGAAGAAATGCTACAGGCTGCGGGTCTGGCGCTTGATTCCTACTGGGGCGGGTTGGACGCGAGCCCGCTGCACCTGGATAGCCGTCGCCTTGTCCTGCTTGCCCGGAGACCTGCCGGGTGACGACGATGTCTTTCTTGACAATGCGTTCATCGCTCGTTATTGGCAATGGCTTGGGTTAACAGGTCGCGCGTCGGCGCGAAAGACGTGGTATGATGGTATTTGTCAGGAGGGGTTATGCCAGAAGAGCATTTGGATAAACGCATCGAGAAGGAGCTCACCGGCGAGCCGATTCAGGCCGGCGAATACACCCTGCGCCCGGTGGCGCATGTGTATGTATCCCGCGGTGAACGCGAGGGTGAAATGTATGGGATGGCGGGGGCATTTGTCAGGCTGGCGCCCGCCGCGGTGATTGTCGAGAGACCTGACGGCGATGTCCAGCGCATTACCATTGATGATCCAACCGAGCGAGCGATCACGAACCTGGCGCGAGTCGGGGTTACGGTCGCCGCGGTCTCTGTGGCGGCGATGCTGGCCCGCAGATTGGCGCGACTGGTGAGAGCGTAAGTTTTTGAGGAGGCACTGATGACGCAGACCACTGAACGGAGCCATGAGCTCATCGAAAAGATGATTGATTCGCTGAAGACGGATGCCGTTTTCGGCGCGCCGATACGCCAGGGAGACGTGACCTTGATCCCGGTCTCACGCGTCTGGTACGGTTTTGGCGAAGGTTCGGGATACGGGCGCACGGACACACCCGCGGATACGCCGCCGGAGGGCGAGCAACCGCAGGCGGCGGAAGGCGCAGGTGAAGGTGGGGGCGGGGGCGGCAGCGTTCGGCCGATGGGATATCTCCGTATCGCGAATGGCAAAGTGAGTTACGAGCCGATCCTGGATAACGGACGCCTGGCGCTGGCTGCCTTCGCGATGGCATCGTGGAACGTCTTCTGGATTGCCGCAACGCTGCGCGCGTTCGCGCGCCGTCGGTGACCCGAAGTTTCCGTATCTTGAGGAGGAGTGCGTGAACTGGATGCGCCAAGTGCATGGCATCCTGTCTCCTGGCTGTTGGAGCCGGATGCGGACAATCCCGGCGTCCGTTATTTTGCCCTGCGCGACCTGCTCGACCAGCCGCCGGACGCGCCGGAAGTCGTTGCGGCGCGCGCAGAGGTGATGGCAACGGGGCCCGTGCCGGTGATGTTGGCCGCGCAGCACCCCGATGGCGGCCGGCAGAAGCATGGGCCGGGCTATGCGCCCAAGTACACCGCCGTCGTCTGGCAGGTGACGTTCCTGGCGCAACTCGGCGCGGACGGCGCAGATCCGCGCGTGCGCCGTGCCTGCGAGTACGTGCTGGAACACTCGCGCGCGCCCTATGGCGGGTTCACGGCCACCGCGACCAACGCCGGCATGATTCACTGCCTGCAAGGGAACCTGTGCGCCGCGCTGCTCGACCTGGGGATGGCGGGCGACCCGCGGTTGCGCGAGGCGCTCGACTGGCTGGCGCGCAGCATCACCGGCGAAGGGATCGCGCCCGCGACCGAGAAAGACGCGCCGGTTCATTATTACCTCAGCGGCAATAACGCGCCGGGTTTCTGTTGCGCGGCGAACTACAAGCAACCGTGCGCGTGGGGCGCGGTCAAGGCGGCGCTGGCGTTGGGCAAGACGCCCGCCGGACTGCGTAGTCAGGCCGTGGAAGATGCGATCCGGGTGACGACCGACTTTCTCCTGAGTTGCGACCCGGCTGAGGCCGATTACCCGATGGGATACAGCGAGAAACCTAACGGGAGCTGGTTCAAGTTCGGCTATCCCATTGCCTATGTGACCGATGTGCTGCAGAACCTGGAGGCGCTGGCGCTGCTGGGGCATGGGCGCGATCCGCGCCTCGCGAACGCCCTGCAACTGGTGCTGAGCAAACAGGACGCGGAGGGCCGTTGGAAGATGGAATATGGGTACAACGGCAAGACGTGGGTGGATATCGAGACGAAGGGCAAGCCCAGCAAGTGGGTGACGTTGCGGGCGCTGCGCGTGCTGAAGGCGGCCGCGGGGTGATGGTTAACGACTGATTCGGGTCAAGGGGTGCAGTTTTCGTTAAGTTGGCCCGCCCGCCCCGAATGAATGTTAAGAATTTATTCCGGTAATCAGCACGTCTCGCCGCGATGTACGCCCGTCCGACCCTAAAGGGATCGGGCTACCAAATGGAAGGCCGCTGAACGGGCCTGAACCGGGTCGGGCCAACGCCGCGGCAAGATGGGCCCTATTCCTCTCTTCTCACCAACTCCGGCCCGGCGGGGGTGTCGCGGACCGCCCAGCCCAGGGCTTCGATGGCGGCGCGCAGGGCGTCGGCGCGGGGCCAGTCTTGGCGCTCGCGGGCGTCCTCGCGCTGCGCGGCGAGAGCGAGCGCTTCAGGCGGCGGCCCCGCGTCCGCGACCCGTTCATCCGGCGCGACCGACCTTAGGGCTTGCGGCATCTCCGGCAGGTTCGCTTCATGCCACGGCCCCAGCTCGGCAGCCGGAAAGACTTCTCCCGTTGTGTGTGCGCGTTCCACGCCTTCCGTGATGACCGTGACTTGCCCCTGGCCGATCACGGTGCATTGACGCTGCGTGGGGTCAATGAGCAGGGTGGTGTGCTCGTCAATGCCGAGGATGTTCGTCTCGGCGGGCAACATCGCCGCCAGCGCGGCGAAACGCGCCTCGCCCATGAAGCAGCGGCTGGTGTCCAACTCCGCGCCGCCGTCGGTGTTGTTCCAGTGCGGCATCACCGCTAACTGCGCGCCGTAAAGGCCGAACAAATGCAGCCCCTCCAGCCAGTGCAGATCTTCGCCCGCCTTGTAAATCTCATAGACCGGCAACAACGCATGGCCGGACGCGATCGCGGCGGCGCTGGCGAGTACGACGCTCGCGCCCTCGCCGTGGCGCGCCAGGATCGCCTGCCACGCAAGTGATCCGCGTAGCTGGCGCACGGCGTAGGTGGGGCTGCCCGCGCCCATGTAGATCAGGTCGGCGGCCAGCAGGGGCGCGAGGATCGCGGGGTTGTCGGGGCCGTCCGGATCGCCGCGGCGGCGCGCCGGGATCACGCCGATCTCCGGCGCGTAGTTTTGCAGCCGCCGCGCGATGAAATCGGCCACGCGCCCGGCGACGCTTGCGGAGTTTGGCTCGAAGCCCGCGGGGGTTTCTAATATCGCGACATGGAGGGGCGACGGATAGCGCGCGGCGATCGCCTCGAAGGCAAGGCCGCCGTTGGCGGCGGTTTCGCCGGAGCCGATCAGGGCGATCACGCCGGGCATCATAGCCGGATCAGCGCGCTCGACCACGCGCCCAGATTGTGCAGCGTTAGTTCCCCGGTGTCTATCGTCATGCTGACTTCTCCCCAGAGTAATTGTGGCGCGATGGTCTCGACCGGTGCGCTGATGGTCACCGGTTCTCTGCCCCGGTTGAGCGCCACCAGGATGCGCTCGTCGCCCCGCTCACGGACGAAGGCGAACGCCTCACCCTCAGACCACACAGGCTGCCACGCGCCGTGACGCAGCGCGGGGTGCGCCTTGCGGAGGCGGGTCAGTGCGCGTACCAGCGCTAGCGTCTCACGGTCCCACGTCTCCGGTGTGTCCCACGGGAAGGCGCGCCGGCAGTCGGGGTCGAACCCGCCGGTCATGCCGATCTCGTCGCCGTAATAGATGCCGGGCGCGCCGGGGATGGTGAGTTGGAACAGGGTCGCGAGGCGCAAGCGGCGCGGGTCTTCACCGGCCATGCGCAGGAAGCGCTCAGTGTCGTGGCTGGAGAAGAGGTTATGCGAGACGGCGGTCACGGGCGGGGCGTACATCGCCTGCATCCGGGTGACGCCATCCACGAAGTTCGCAGTCGTCAGGGCGCCGCGCGCGAAGTAGTCGAGGCAGAGGTCGCGGAAGGTGTAGTTCATGGTGGCGTCGAACATGTCGCCCTGCAACCACGGCGACGCGTCGCCCCAGATCTCGGCCAGCAGGTAGCAATCGGGCTTGACGGCTTTGGTCGCCGCGCGGAATTCCGGCCAGAAGTCGGGCGCCACGTGGCGCGCCACATCCATGCGCCAGCCATCCACCTCGAACTCGCGCAGCCAGTAGCGCGCCACGTCGAGGAAGTAGGCGCGCGTCGCCGGGTTGTTCAGGTTGATCTTCGGCATACTCACGACGCCGTACCAGGCTTCGTAACTGGTCTCCACGGTCGGGCCGTCGTCCGCGCGCTCCTCTACCTGCAGCCCGGCCTCTTCAAGGCTGCGTATCCAACGGACGAACTCGCCGCGCCGCTCGCCAACGGCCCAGGCGGGCGCTTTGTGCGGGCGGAAGGCGACCCGGATGGGGAAATCATAGACGGTGAACCAGTCGCGATACTGCGAGCGCGGCCCGTTGCGGATGAGGTCTTGAAAGGCGAAGAAGCCCGGATGGCAGTGGTTGAAGGACGCGTCGAGGATCAGCCGCATCTCGCGCGCGTGCAGCCCGGCGACCAGGGCCCGCAGCGCGTCGTCGCCGCCGAACGCCGGGTCTACGTGGTAGAAGTCCGCCGCGTCGTATTTGTGGTTCGAGGGCGACGTGAAGATGGGGGTCAGATAGAGCGCATCCGCGCCGAGATCGTGCAGGTAATTCAGGTGTTGCGTGATGCCCGGCAGGTCGCCGCCCTGATACTCCAGCCACTTCGGCGGCGAACCCCAGGGCATCACGCCGGGCGGGTCGTTGGCCTGGTCGCCGTTGGCGAAGCGTTCCGGGAAGATCTGGTAGATGACGGCCCCGTGCGCCCAATCGGGCGTCTCGAAGGGCGGCTTTGCGCTCAGGTCGAGCGCCCAGCGGTCGTAGGGTTCGACGGCGTGGTCCACGCCGCTCCGCGCGAAGTAGACGATGCGCCCGTCGGCGGTGCGCAGGGCGAAGGAATAGGTGATTTGCGAGCGTTCGGGCCGAATGACGGCCTCCCACCAGCGAGCGCGGCGATCCTCCCCCCAGAGGCGCATCGGTTCGCCATGCACTGCGCCATCGTTGTAGACGAGTACGGCCTCGGTGAAGATCGGTTCGGTCTTCAGCCGCAGCCGGACGCGCCCGTCCGTCAGCGAGCTGACGTAGGCGGCATCGTCCGCGTCATGGCGCAGGTCGTAGGGGTAGAGATAGCCGACCTGCTCATCGAACCATTTTACTTCTTTCCAGTCCATGTAGGCTTTCCCCTCGTCCCGGCCTGCCCTCGTCCCGACCTGCCCTCACCCCGGCCCTCTCCCCGTGGGAGAGGGAGAAAGAAGGGCGATGACGTCCGACAATGCGCCACGGTAGGTGGGGGCGGGCGTGGTCGGGCTGAGGTTGGTGGTGGCGCTGGGGATGAGGAAGGTGGGGTAGCCGCCCTGCGCGGCGACCATGTCCATATCCTCATCGCCGACGACCAGGCACTCACCCGGTGCGTAGCCGAATTCTTCTGCCAGCGCGTCGAAGTAGCGCAGGTTGGGTTTGCAGTAGCGGCTGTTCTCGTAGGTGGTGACCCGCCGAAACGGGAGATCGTTCACCCCGGCCCAGGCCAGCCGTTGATTGACGGCGATTGCCGGGAAGACGGGGTTGGTGATGACCAGCGCGTCCAGCCCCAGGTCGAGCGCGGTTTCAACGGCCCGGCGCGCGTCGGCGTTCGGGCGCGCCAACGTATGAAACCCTGGGAAGTCCTCGGTGTAAAACTTCGTGAAGACCGGCTCCAGCTCGGCGCGCTCGCGCCCGACCAGAGGCGTGAAGGCTTCCCAGAACACCGCCTCGTTGAAGTCGCGGCCGTCATTCTCGATCATGACGTTGGTTGCCCGCATCAGGCTCGGCACAAACTTCTCCGGCGGGATGAGGTGCGCGAGGCGAGCCGCGGCCATCCCGAAGTATTTGCCCAGGAAGGTGTTCATGTCCACGTCGAGCAGCGTGCCGTCGAGGTCGAAGAAGACGGCGCGGTAGTCACTCATCATTGCTCCTGTTATGCGCCCACCAATACCGGTTCCGGCGCTGAATGGGTCGCTACGGCGTCCCGTGGGTGAAGCGTCATCATCAGGCCGTGCTTCGGGCGCAGCGTGACACCAGGCTCTACTTCCACCTTTTGCCCCGGCGCGAGCCGCAAGGTGAAGCGTTGCGCGACCATCGCGATCACCATGGCGGCCTCGACCTGCGCGAAGTTATTGCCGATGCACAGCCGCGGGCCACCACCAAACGGGTAATAGGCGAAGCGCGGCCGGGCGGCGACCTCTGCGGGGGTGAACCGTTCCGGCTCGAACGCATCGGGCGCGGGCCAGAGGGTCGCGAGCCGCTGCGTCGCGTAGGGGCTGGTGACGACCAGCGAGTTCGCCGGGATGCGATAGCCGCCGATGGCGTCGTCCTCCAGCGCCTTGCGGGTGATGATCCATGCCGGGGGATAGAGGCGTAATGCTTCGCTGAACACCATGTCCGTGTAACGCAAGCCGCGCAGGTCAGCGTCGGTGGGGGTGCGCCCGGCCAGCGTGTCCGCCAATTCGGCGTGCAGGGTCGCTTCCTTGTCCGGCGCGTCGCCCAGCAGATACCACGTCCAGGCGAGAGCGCTGGCGACGGTTTCGTGCCCGGCGATGAGCATGGTCATCACCTCGTCGCGCAGGTTTTGGTCGGTCATCCGGTGGCCGGTTTCGGCGTCTTGCGCCTGCATCAGCGTGGAGAGCAAGTCCTCGGAAGGCCCCGCGGCGCGCCGTTCGGCGATGGTCTGGTTGACGGCGTCGTCCAGCACTTTCATCGAGCGCCAGTAACGCCGGTTCGCCGCCGTGGGCAGGAATGTGGGGGTGAGGCCGAAGGTGCGGGCGCGCGCCATGATGTGATCGAGCACGGTGAGCGTGGCCTGAGCGAGGTTGTCGGTCTGGCTGCTCAACTCGGCGTTGAACATGGCTTTCGCGACGATTTGCAGCGAGACGTACATCATCTCGGCGGCGACGTCAATCGGTTCGCCGCGGCGCGCGAAGCCGTCCCAGCGCGCCAGCATCGTCTGGATGGCATCGGCCATGATCTGCGTGAAGCCGGCGACGTGCTGGCGGTGGAAGGCGGGTTGCGCCAGCCGGCGCTGCTTGAGCCAGAAATCGCCGTCGCTGGTGAGCAGCCCCTGGCCGGTGATGCTGCTGAGCAACTTGTACTGGAAGGTGGCCTTGCTGTAGCCCTTGTTGTTGTCCACGAGGACGTGACGCACGTAGTCCGGCTCGGTGACCAGGTAGACGGGCAGCGGGCCGACCGGATAGCGCACGATGCCGCCATATTGGCGCGCAACGGCGAGGATGAACTCGTGCGGCCCCTGTTGCAGGATGCGTAGCTCATCGATGTTGGGGCGCGCGCCGGGGCCGGGCGGCGGCGGTAAGATGGTAGTCTCAGACATGATGGGTTTCCCTTCTGGCAGTTGGTAGGGGGGAATTCCGTTTTTAAGAGTATACCCCATGACCGATTTCTCGACCAAGAGACGCTGTCACAACCGGGCATAATTATGGTAAACTAGGATAACTTTTAGAACCTATCCGAAAACAGCGCGGCACTCTCCTTCGTAGCCTGTGACCGGCGCGACAACGGCTGAAGCCGTCACTACAAAGGGTCGGTAGATTCTTAAATAGTCAGGGTGAAACCGACCGGTGTGGGTTGCGTATTGCATGGTAAGGCATATGATCAACCGTCAGCCATGCGTCGGGCGGATATCTGGCAGGGACGCGCCGGCTGGGTTATCATATCGGTGAACGGTAAATTGCCCGGAGTGTGATCGCAAGGAGGAAGCATGTCTTGGAATCCGAGTTCCGCGAGCGCCCGCACGTTGCGCAGCGCCAACCTTCGGCTGGCCGGATGTTTGCTGTTCGTGATGGTCTTGCTCTTTGCCGCGGGCGGCGTCGCCCAGGCGCAAGATAAGACGCTTTACTGGCAGCGCTATGATGTTGACATAACAGTCCTCACCAGTGGCGATTTTCGCGTGATCGAGACCAACGAACTGGTGTTCACTTCCGGCGTGTTCCGCTACGGCCAGCGCGAGATTCCGATCAACAAGCTGGACGGCATCAGCGACGTGACCGTGAGCGAAGAAGGCGGGCCGGAGTACATGCAATCTGCGAGCGGCGATCCATATACCTACAGCGTCCGTGAGGAAAACGGCTCGATATTCATCCGCTATAACTTTCCCCCCAGCAGCGATATGCGGCGTACCATCGTGATCGGTTACACGGTGTCGGGCGCGTTGCGTTATTACCCCGATGATGGTAAGGATCAGCTTTACTGGAAGGCGATTCCGGCGGGCAATCCGTTCCCGACACGGACGTCTGTGATCTCCGCGCATCTGCCCGAGGGCGCGACCTTCACCAATTACAACGTCTATGGCGCGCAAGTGGTTGACTCGACTTTCACCCCCGGCCAATCGAGCACCGCGTTGACATTGGACGGGCCGATCCAGGCGGGGCAGGAAGTCGAGATTGTAGCCGAGTTCAATCATGGCGTGGTGGCGGGTTCGGCCCCGGCATGGCAGCAGCAGGCCGATCAAGAGGCGTTGGCCGCGGCAGCACAACAGCAATGGCGTCAACGCTGGGGGCCGGTTTTCACCCTGGGCTTCATGGCGTTAGGCGGTCTGCTGGCGCTGGGCGGCTCGGTCGGACTCTATACGTTCTGGTATCGCAAGGGACGCGACGCCCCGGTGGGGTTGGTGGCCGAATATCTGCCGGAACCGCCGTCGGACCTGCCGGCCCCGCTGGCCGGGACGCTGATTGATGAGAGCGCCGATATCGAGGATGTACTGGCGACGATTCTCGATCTCGCCCGGCAGGGTTACATCGTGATCGAGGAAGAGCGCGAGAAGGGATTCGCGGGCATCGGACATTCCACCGATTTCGTCTATCACAAGACGAACAAAACCGGCGAACTGCGGCCCTATGAAAAGACCGTCATGGATAAGATGTTCGGGAAGACGCGCAAGGAAGTGAAGCTCTCCGATCTCAAGAACAAGTTCTACGATGTGATTCCGACGGTGCGCCAGCAGCTTTATGATGAAGTGGTCAAAGAGGGCTACTTTGTCGAGCCGCCGGAGAAGACCCGCAGCCGCTACTCGGCGCTGGGCATCGGGGTGCTGGTGCTGGCGGGGTGCCTGGGATTCTTCGTCGTAGCGGCCCTGAGCAGCCTGTCCGGCGCGGTGATCTGCCTGCCTCTGGGGTTGGGCGTGGTGGGGGTGGGCCTCATCGCAATGGCCCGCTACATGCCGCGGCGCACAGATGAGGGCGCAGAAGCTAAGGCGCGCTGGGAGGCGTTCCGGCGCTACCTGGACAACATCGAGAAATACACGGACATTAAGAAGGCGGGCGCGATCTTCGAGAGCTACCTGCCATATACGGTGGCCTTCGGGCTGGAGAAGGAATGGATTCGCAAGTTCCAGCAGACCGGCACGCCACCGCCCATCTGGTGGATCCCTTACGGGCAGTCGTTTGGCCCGCAAACGTACTATCCTTCCAGTTCGGGTTCAGGCTCCGGCGCAGCGCCCCGGCCGGTGGGCCATGCCTCGGAAACGCCGCGGCCTTCTATGGGTGACATGTCCAGCAGCATGGGCGGTTCGCTGGCGGCGATGAGCGTCGGCCTGAGCACGATGCTGGCGACGGCGTCGAACACGTTGACCAGCTCGCCCTCTTCGAGCGGCAGCAGCGGCAGCAGCGGCAGTGGCGGCAGCTCGGGCGGGGGCTTCTCGGGCGGCGGTGGTTTCTCCGGCGGCGGTGGGGGCGGCGGCGGCGGCAGCTTCGGGTGAGCCAATGGCCTCCGCGTGATTTCGACCGCGGAGGCTCAATTATAAGTCTATTCAAAGATCCGTAGTATAGCCTCTTGTGGGCGCCGGTGGCGGGCACAAGGCCCTATACTACGCAATTCTAAGCAGACGGGAGGAATACATGCCGGGTCAAGGTCGCATCCTGGGAATCATTCTGATCGGAATCGCACTGATTGTCTTGATCGTGGCCGCGTTGTGGTTGGTGGTTGAGCCGTTGCAAGCGGGCGGCAGCCTCGGCGGCGCGGTGCTGGGCCTCTTTCTGGTGTTGCTGATCTTCGTACTACCCATCGGCGCCGGTGGGGTCTACCTGCTGACGAAGAGCACGCAGGAGACGGCGCAGTATGAGGACATTGCCAAACAGCGCAAAATCCTCAACATGGTGCTGACGCAAGGCAAGGTGAGCCTATCGGATGTTGCCATCGAGCTGGACGCGCCGATTGACACCGTGGAGGACATGGTGCGCGATCTGGTGGGCAAGCAATTGTTCAGCGGGGCGATCAACTGGAAGGACGGCATTTTGTACTCGGAGCAGGCGTCGGAACTGAAGGCCGATCAGAAATGCCCGAACTGCGGCGGGAAGCTGGAGTTGGTGGGCAAGGGCGTGATCGAGTGCCCGTACTGCGGTGCAGAGGTGTTCCTGGCGAGTTGAATTGAACCACGGAACACGCGGAATACACGGAAGATGCGCATCTCAGGATGCACACTCCGCGGGAGTACGCGAGAGCAAACGCGAGAGATTAGAGGGTAGAGAAAGTAATGGGTGAGATGAGTTTATCAACGACAAATAACCGTACGACGCATGTGAGTGAGGACCCGAAGGTCCCGTTCATCCTGCGCGTGCTGTGGTTCTTCTTGATCGGCTGGCACGTGACGCTCTACTGGGTGGTGGCGGCGTGGTTCCTGGTGGTCACGATCATCGGGATGCCGCTGGGACTGTGGATGCTCAACCGCACGCCGATGGTCTTGACCCTGCGCAGGCCGCGCGGCTATACTGTGATGCACATCGAGGACGGGCAGGCCGTGGCCCGCGCCTATCGGAGCGCGCCGCAGCGTGCGTTTCTGGTGCGCGCGATCTACTTCGTGTTGATCGGCTGGTGGTTCAGCCTGATCTGGTCGCTGGCGGCATGGGCGCTGTGCGTCACCATTATCGGCTTGCCGATCGGTGTGCCCATGCTCAACCGCCTGCCGAACGTGACGACGCTGATGCGCCAGTAACAACGAATCAGCGAATAAAACCAATTACAGCAATCGGTTTCCGTTCTTACCTATAGGAGTTAGCAAAGATGGATCCACTCGAAAAGGCGAAATCCGAACAAGGGGCGCTCGAAAGTTTCTTCACCAACCTGCCTGGCGTCTCAGGCTATCGCGAGAAGGAGATGCGGCGCAGCATTGACAAGCAACTGCGTGACACCCTGGCGCGCCGGCTGG
This sequence comes from Anaerolineae bacterium, assembly GCA_038214535.1. Lineage (GTDB taxonomy): Bacteria > Chloroflexota > Anaerolineae > CG2-30-64-16 > CG2-30-64-16 > JBBQRS01. The sequence continues at coordinate 47,315 of JBBQRS010000014.1, read as the reverse complement.
AGGCGCGCCGCCGCAAGATCACCGGGCTGCAGAACGACCTGCTGACCAGCGGGGGCATCCTATACATGGATGACATGGAGCGCGTCGTCGGGCGGCTCCAGCTTCTCATTGACCGGGTAAAGACCGCATCCTACGGCTATGGCCCCTTCTTCGATGTCGAGCGCGTCAAGGAGGATGATCTCGACCGGCTGGCCGAGTTCGACCGAGCCATCGCCGCTGAGTTGCCGAAGCTCGACGAGGCGATCGGCGGGCTGGAGACCGCCGTGGGTTCCAATGAGGGCGTCAGGGAGGCCATCGGGGCGACCGGCGTCGCGCTCAACGATCTTAACGAACAATTCAGCAAGCGCCAGGATGTCATCCGCGGCGTCGAGTCATAAGGAGAAACCACATGCCACGCATTATTGATGTCGTTCAGGCGCCGGATCAGAGCGCGAACCAGATGGTGGTGCGCGTGCCCGATCATGGCAGCGGTGACTTCCGCACCGGGTCACAGGTGATCGTGCGCGAGAACCAGGACGCGGTGTTCTACCGCGACGGCAAGGCGCTGGATGTCTTCGGGCCAGGCCGCCACACGATCACCACGGCCAACATCCCGCTGTTGATTGACATCCTCGGCCTGGGCTGGCGCGGCAGCAGCCCGTTCACCGCGGAAGTCTATTTCGTCAACATGCGCGACTTCATTGACATGAAGTGGGGCACGCCCGAACCGATCGCCATGCGCGATAAGGACCTGGGGCTGGTGCGGCTGCGCGCCAACGGCCGCTACTCGATGGCCGTCTCCGACCCGCAGATGTTCGTTGCGAAGATCGTGGGCACGCAGGGGCTGTATCGCACCAGCGAGATCGAGGATTACCTGCGCGGCATCATCGTCAGCCGCCTCACCGATCTGCTGGGTGAGAGCAAAGTCGGCCTCTTCGATATGCCGGGGATGTTCGATGAGTTCAGCGCGGCGTTGCGCGCGAAGGTCGCGGAAGACTTCGAGGCGCTGGGCATCACGCTGAAGCAGATGTTCATCCAGACGATCAGCCCGACCGAGGAGACGCAGAAGGCGATTGACGAGCGCGCGGCGATGGGCGCAATCGGCGACATGCAGAAGTATCTCCAGTATCAGGCGGCGAAGTCCATGCGCGACGCCGCGAGCAATCAGGGCGGCGACGCGGGGAACATGACCGGCGCGGGCATCGGGCTGGGCGCGGGCATGGGCATGGGCGCCGGGATGGCGAACATGATCAACCAGGCGATGTCGGCGGGCGCGTCCAGCCAGGCGAGCCAGTCGAGCGCGCCGGCGTCTGTGCCGGACGTGATGACGGTGGCCGAGGCCGCGTCCTATCTGAAGGTTGACGAGGCCGTTGTGCAGACCCTGGTCGAGTCGGGTGAGGTGAAGGCCAAGAAGATCGGCGCGGACTATCGCATCTCGAAGAAGACGCTGGACGACTACCTGAATTCCTGAACATTATGGGTACCCCCGCGGCGGGCGCATTTGAGGAGGCGCACTCCCCGGGGTACTGATGTAACACAATCCAAGAGATGCGACGCGCCATGCCGGGCGCGTCGCATCTCTTTGATTTTCGCTGCCGTTATGTGTCCTGCCGCTGATCTTACGCGCAGGCTGCTTCGATCAGCTTGCCGAAGGTGAAGCCGCCTGCGGCCGACATCGCCGCGATGGTCGCTTCCGACAGGCCGGTAATCGCGGCCAGTACCGGGATGATCCCGGCGTCGAGGGCGATCAGCGGGGCGATGGCCGCGCCCTGCGAGAAGGCGATGGCCGCGCCCAGCACAAAGACGATGGCGGTCCAGAGCCCGATTTCGCACCACGTCGAGCCCCAGGTCGCGCCCGTCAGCGCACTGTTCAGCGCCGCGCCTTGATCTCCCTTTGGCGCGACCAGCAGGGCCGACTGCATGCGCGCGACCGGCTCGGAGGCGCGCAGCGTGGCGTTCGCGGCGACGATCTGCATCTCCGTAAGATTGGCCTGAAGATCTTGCGGGACATCCTTGAGGAACTCGCCGGCGGGATTTTCGACAAACGCCGCCATCACGGCGGGGTCGTTCTCGGCCCGGCGCACGAAGGCCTCGTAGGCTGCTCTGATTTGCGCCAACACTTCAGGATGCGCGGCCAGTTCAGACGGGGAAGTGGGTCCGGTGTTCGGTTGGGTGCTCATGGGTGATCTCCCTTGGTCATGAATTGCCGGCAGGGGTTATGACCAGCATACCGAGAGATCGGGCGAGGGGATGTACCTGTACTTACCTTGTCGCGGGGGGCACAAGGAGAAGGGTGGCCGACACAATATGTTTATGAATGTCAAGCGGCGCTTAAATCTGCGACCATGTGGTAGTACGACACCTGATCCCGCTCGTTGAACTTTTCGTCGTAGGTCTCAAATCCGTGTTTCACGTAAAGGTTGATCGCCCGCTGATTGTCGGTTACGACCGTCAGGTAGACTTTCTCGACCCCGTTTGCTCTCGCCCAGCCAAGCACGCAGGCGATCAGCGTTTTGCCCAGGCCTTTGCCCTGCGTGTCGTCAGCGATGGCGATCCCTAAGTAGGGTTGATCTTTGTCCAGATCGGCGATGAAGGCCCAGCCTACGATGGTCGTATCCCGCCAGCCCACCAGATCGTACCGCTTGCGGGGAGACTCCAGGTTTCCGCGGACGATTTTGCGGCAGATTTTTAGTGAGGTCGCGTAGCCCAGAGGCCGAAAGGTGCGGATCGATGCGGGGGTGAGGCCGTTGTAGAACGCGGCCAACGCCGCGGCGTCGCCCCCGGCCAGCGGGCGCAAGCTCTCAGCGTCAATTGGCATGTCTCTCTCCTCTGCCATGTTCAAAGGCGTGGATGACCAACTCCAGCAGAACCCGCGAGCTGCCGATGCGCAGCGCGCCGGAGGCATCCGGTCTCAGTGGCGGAGCTTCGAGGGGAATCAGTACAGTTGTCGCGTGGGCTCGCCTCACGCCGTCGTGGGGGACGGCAGCGCCGCCACATATTGATAGCTCGGATCCACCTTCTGTTGCTGCAAGATGGGGATGATCTGTTTCCACGTGGCGACCAGGCCTGCCGGGCAATATGGTAGGTCGGCTTTGATTTGCTCGTGCAGCTTGCCGAGGTTGTAGCACGGCGCCGCGGCGTACATGTGATGTTCCGTGTGGTAGTTCATGTGCCAATAGAGAAAGCGCAGGAACGGGTTCAGGGTAATGGTTCGGCAGCAAAGTCGGAAGTCTGGTACGTCGTCCTGTAGGCCCACGTGCTGCGTGTTGTTGCATAGATATAGCAACCCGCCACCATAGAACGGCGCCAGCGTCACCAGGATCGGGATCATCCACCATCCGAGCGCGAGCGAGACCACGACGATCAACGCCTGCCCCAAAAGCTGAAAGCGCGCCCAGTTGAACAGGCTCCGCCGCTCCGCGATGGCTGATTCCGGGAAGAGCGTGTTCTCCCACTCTCCCTCCAGCCGGCCCATGCTCAACCGGATATACTGTCGCAGTCGTGCGACAAGGTCCCACGGACTGACAAAAGCACTCTTCAAGAAGTCCGAAAGGGTCAACTTCACCGGCAGCACCACTTCCAGGTCGTCCGGCGGATGCAGGGTATACTTGTGGTGCTCCTGATGGCTGGCCCAGAACAGGGTTGGATGATACCAGCCCAGGAAACTGAAGGTGTACAGGAAGAAGGTGTTCAGCCCCTTCGCCTTGAAGACCGTCTTATGGCACAACTCATGAAAGCCGTTGAGCAGAAACGCCCAGAACGTCCCGTTGATGAAGATGATGACGAGCACCAGAATCAGCGGCAGCCGCCCGGTGGCATACCAGGCGGCTGCCCCCGTCAAAGTGAGCAATCCCAGGTGGCCCAACGTCTGCGCCAGTCCCCTTGCGTCACTGCGCTGATTGAGAGAAGCCAGCGCGTCGCGCTCCACCGGCGACCTGTACCATGCAATCTTGCGACCTCTTTTTGCTACAGCCATGCACGCCCCCGGTAGTCGGCCATGATGGCGTATCCCTATTGAGACACGGCCCGTAGGAACAACATGATACAATACCCCCATGACCGCGCCAAACCGCCGCTATGACCTCGACCGGCTGCGCGTCTTTGCCGTGGGGGTCGTCTTCACCTACCATCTGGCGCGGTTCTTCGACCCGCCCTGGTGGCACATCAAGAACGCGCAGACTTATCCGGTCGCCGGGCTGGCGCGGCTGCTGGTCGGCGCGTGGATGATGCCGCTGCTGTTCCTCGTCTCGGGGGCGGGCGTGTTCTATGCGCTACGGGCGCGCGATAGACGGACATTTATCTCGGAGCGCACGGCGCGGCTGCTCGTGCCTTTCGCGGTCGGCGTGGTCACGCACATCGCATTGCAAGTCTACCTGGAGCGCCGCGCGTCCGGCGCGTTCGATGGGGCGTTCCTCGCGTTCTACCCGCATTACTACGATGGGTTCTACGGATTCGGCGGCAACTTCGCGTGGATGGGGTTGCACCTGTGGTTCCTGCCCGCGTTGTTTCTGTTCAGCGTGCTGTTCCTGCCGTTATTTCAATGGTTACGCGGCAATGAGGCAAAGGTCTTGGCCGGCTTGACGGATTCCCTGGCGAAGCCGGGCGTCGCGCTGCTGATGGCTGCGCCGATTGTGGCGCTGCTCGTGCTGCTCGACCCGGTGGGGCTGGCGGGTAACCGCGATGCGGGCGGCTGGAGTGTGCTGATCTACCCGGTGTTTTTCATCTACGGGTTCATGCTCGTTTCCAGTCCGGCGCTCGAAGCGAGCATCCGGCGGGCGCGGTGGTTTTACGCGGCGCTGGCGATGGCGCTCGCGTGGGGGGTGATCGGGCTGTGGCGCGGGGGCGGCGAACCCGCGTTCGGCGGGCCGGGCTTCGCGCGGTTTGCGGCGCTCTACGGGATGAACGCGTGGTGCTGGCTGCTGGCGATCTGGGGGTTTGGGACACAGCATCTCAACGCCCCGTCACCGCGATTACGGTATGCCAATGACGCCGCGCTGCCGTTCTACGTGCTGCACCAGTCGGTGATGCTGCTGGTCGGGTACTACGTAGTGCAGTGGGCTATCGCCGATGCGCTCAAGTTCATCCTGATCGGCGGCGTCTCACTGGTCATCATCTTCGCCCTGTATCACTTCCTCATCCACCGCAGCAACACATTGCGCTTCCTCTTCGGGATGCGCCTCGTTCACATCACCGGGGGCGGCGAGAGCGGCGGGTCCTGATAGTCTGCCGCGCGGTCGCTTGACCAGGGCGCGTAGGGCGCGTCTGTCAGGCTGCACAGCTCGAGCAGCGCGTCATCATAGTTGACGCGCCAGCCGGCGAAGTCGCGCCAGGCCAGCTCGCGATCCGGTTTCAGGGGGACGCCGTGCGCTTCCAATTCCGCCAGCGCCGCGTCGAACTCGGCGCGGGTGATGCTGATGGGGTTCTCCAGGTAGTGGCGGTCAGGGTTAAAATCGGCGCCGAAGTGGGTCGCAATGTCGTTGAGCGCGAGATAGCCCGCCCGGATGCAGAGCGCCGCCTGGGGATCACCGGGAATATCCACGGCGGCGAGGGCGAGGGACGCCGTGTCGAGAATCGCGCCGGCGGCCGTCACCCACGAGTGCTCCGGTTTGGGCGACCGGAAGAACGCCAGCGCGGCCAGCGAGGTATGGCTCTCCTGGATGTCGGCAAACCAGGTTTCCCACGCGCGCCACTGGTTGCTCAGATGCGTCAGGCCGTGGATGCGGTTGTAACGCACGAGCATGGTGACCGCGGAGGGTGGGCTGCCCGCGCGCACTTCCAACAATGTGACTGCTGCCTCGCGGCGAGAGAACGCGGCGTAAATGCTCGGCAGGTAGGCGATCAGCAGCGCGACGATGGTCAGTCCGATGGTCGCGGCCGTGAACCCCAAAAAAGTTTGAAACTGACCTTCGAGCGGCTCGAAACCCAGGGTGAGGAGCGATGAGCCCGCGTCGCGAAAAGCCTTATACCAGGGGAGTTGGCCCACAGCCCAGAACATCAACGTGTAGCCGCCGACGATGAGCGTCACCCAGACCGGAACCAGCGCAAGCAGGCTAACAGGCGCATAGAATGCCAGCGCCGCGTCGCGTCGGCGATAGTCGGTGACGCGGCGTAACCGAAACATGAAGATTTTGTGCACACTGAGGAAGACGCCGCGTGTCAGCGCCGCGGAGGTACTGCGCGGCACCACGAAGGTCGAAATGGCAGAACGCAGCGTCACGGCGACGAGGGTGAACCCGACGGCGAAAGCGGCGATACGCAGGATGTTTATGACGATTGGGTTCATGGCTCTCCCACAGAAGGGGCGAAACTGACCGACGCATAGATGTGGTCGAGGAAACGACCGGGTACAGTGTGCAGGAGGCGGACGCCGATCAGGCCACAGCGCGCCGCGAGGTGTTCCCATGTCGCATACGAAAAAGGATGCGGAACCCAGACGTTGCCGCGATCCACGCCGTATTCTACCACGATCAGCCGTCCACCGGGGCGCAGATAGCCGGTCACGGTGCGGACGATCGGCGCGGGGTCACGGTAGAAGTGCAGCGTGTTTGCCATGACGATGCCGTCCAATGGCGGCAGGTCGAGCGGACGGGTGTAGTCTGCGGCGAGGTAGTGCATTTGCGGAGACGCCGCGCCGAACCGACGATGCGGCTCCCCTTGCTGTGCATCGAGCGCGCTACGATCCTTGTCCACGGAGTAGATGATCCCACCCGGCCCCAGCAACTCGGCCAGCGCCAGGGTGAACGCGCCGCCCCCCGCCCCCAGATCGGCCCAGGTCAGCCCCGCCGGGTTCCCCGCTTCATCGAGGACCCCTTCACGCAACAGCGCAACATGATCCGCGTGGTTCAATCTAACCCTGCTTTCCTACATCTTCCCTTGTTCCCTTATTTCCTTGTCTACTTATTTACTTATCTACTTCCAGCCCTTCAAACAAATCCGCCATGCACAGCCCCGGTTCCGGTTCGGGCCAGGCCAGGGCGAAATATTCATGCGACATCATCGCTTTGACCGTCTCGTCGGGCAATTGGCGAAACAGGTTGCCCGGCCCGAACTGCGTGCGGTGACATTGCAGCGCGTCCCATTTGGCCTCGATGGCGTCTGAAACGTCGAGCACCGCGCTGATTTCTTCATCCGGCCAGCCGGGCGCGTCGTCGCCCATGCGCTGATCGAAATCGGTCGTGTCCATGCCCAGGCTGACCATGCCTTCGCGCATCTTGCGGAAGAAGGAACGCGGGATGGCGGTATAGAAGAGCCGGTCGGGTTGCCAGGCGGGGCCTAATTCGGGGTAGACGGCCGGGTCGGCGGCAAGGTGAAATGCCTTGACGGTGTGATGGTGGGCGGCGATGTGGTCGGGATGCCCGTAACCGCCGTTCGGCTCGAACGTGACGACGACGTGCGGGCGCGTTTGGCGCAGGATGGCGACCAGCCGCACGATGACTTCGCCCTCCGGCGCGTTGACGTAGGCGCGACAATCCGCGTTCTCTGCCGTGCCCACCATGCCCGAATCGCGATAGCCGAGCAGGATGAGCCGGTCTACGCCCATCGCGTCCACGGAGCATTGTAACTCCTGTTCGCGCACCTGGCCGAGCGTTTCGGGCGAGGCGAAAGACGGATCAGCGATCTCGCCCACCTCGCCGCGCGTGGCGCAGACCAACGTGACTTCCGCCCCGGCGGCGGCATAGTGGGCCAGCGTCCCGCCGGTACCGAACGCTTCGTCATCGGGATGGGCGAACACCGCCAATAATCTCTGTGTCATTTCAGGCTCCCAGATCATTATGTCTTGCCCTTCGTAGTGACGGCTTCAGCCGTGGGGGGTACGACAACGGCTAAAGCCGTCACTACGAAGGAGAGCGACGCGCCGTTTTCGGGTAGACACTAATTCGCGGCCGGTTGCGTCGCGGCTTGCGTCTGGCGCCGCCATTCCATCAGTGCCCACACCGCCAGACCCAGCGCGACGACCAGCAGCCCGGCCAACGCCAGCAGGACGTTTTGCAGACCCATCACCTGCGCGATTGCGGGCGCAGAAGTCGCGCCGCCCGGGTACGTTTGGCCTGCGTGCGCAAAGGTGAAGCTGGCCCAGGCCGCCCCCACCAACGCGATGCCGGTGGTTTGCCCCACCGTGCGGGTCAGTGCGAGCAGGCCGGAGACGACGCCCAACCGATCACGCGGTGATGCGCCCATGATGGCGCTGTTGTTCGGCGATTGGAAGAGGCCCAGCCCCACGCCCACCGGCAGGAAGCGCAGGATATAACCGAGCGAAGTCGTAGTCAGGCTCAATGTGCTGATCGCCAGGAAGCCGCCGACGAGCACGACCAGCCCGGCAACCGCCATGGGGCGGGTTCCGATGCGGTCGGACAACGACCCCGAAAGCGGCGCGATGATCCCCGTGGCGAGCGGCACGATCGCCATCAGCAGGCCCACCTGTTCGGTGGTGTGGTTGAGGATGCCCTCCAGGTAGAAGGGCATTAGCAAGATGGTGCCGGACATGGCGATGAAGGTGATGAAGCCGGTGAGCAGGTTGACGCTGAAGAGGCGATTGCGAAACAACCGTAAGTCTATCATCGGTTGTGCGATGCGCCGCTCGATGTAGATAAACGCTGCTCCCATGACGAATGAAAGGCCCAGCAGCCCCAGCACCCGCGGGTCTGTGAAGCCCCAACGCTGCCCCAGCGATAGACCCATCAGCAGCCCGAACATCGCCGCGAAGAGCGTCAACGCGCCGCCGAAGTCGAACTTCTGGCCGCCCGCCGGTTGGGTGGTGGGGACGAAGCGCAACGCAAGGAACGTGCCGACGACGCCCACAGGCAGGTTGAGGTAGAAGATCGAACGCCAGCCGAAGTTCTCGATCAGCAGCCCGCCGATGGTCGGCCCCAGGATGACGCCCATGGAGACCATCGAGCCGGTGATACCCAGCGCACGTCCGCGTTCGCTCGGCGGGAACGTTTCGGTGACGATGGCCGGGCCGAGCGCAAGGATCATCGCTGCGCCCACTGCCTGAATGACGCGCCCCGCCACCAGCCAGCCGACGGACTGAGCAAACCCGCACAGCGCCGACGCGGCGGTGAAGACCACGAACCCGGCCGCATAGATTTTGCGTTTGCCGAGGATGTCGGCCAGCCGTCCCATGCTGGGCAAGAGTGTCGCCAGCGTCAGCAGGTAGGCAAGCACGACCCATTGCACCGTGGGGAAATCGGTGTTGAAGGCGCGCGTCAGGGTAGGGAGCGCGACGTTGACGATGCTGCCGTCAATCGTGGCGAGCAGGATGCCCATGCTCACCGCGGCCATCACCCACCAGCGGTTGCGGTTACCAGATGTAGATCGCGTCAACAAAATGAACTCCTGCGCCGGAGCTTCATCGTTTCGGCCTGTGTTAAAATAGGGACAAGATGTGGGGTTTCCTAGCGTAAGTCAGGAAACCCCATTGTATCACAGCCGGGCAAAACCAAAGACGTTTACCCTGCGTTTTTTACGTGTTTGTCGAAGAACTCGACCGAGCGCTTGAGGGCCGTGGCGAGATTCTTGGACAGATTATGATTGTCGCCAGGGTAGGTGTAATACTCCACGCCGCCGCCCGCGGCTTCAATGCGTTGATTCAGCGAGTCGGAGAACTCGATGGGGACGGTGGTGTCGGCTGTGCCATGATGGAACTGCACCGGACCGGAAAGGTCAGCCACGTATGACGATGGCGAGATCGAGTTCCAGAATGCCGGATTCTCCTCGGGCGTTCCATATTGCTGCGTCAGGTCTTCGCGCCACCGGCGCGCACTCGATGGTATCGAGGTCGGCACCGACCCCGGTCGCCGCCAGCGGTTCATCAGTTCCTCGTAAGATCCGACGACGCCGGCCCAGATCACTCCTGCCTTGATGTCATCCGTGGTGACCATGGCGCGCAGGGTGATGTGCCCGCCCATCGAGTGGCCCCACATGCCCATGCGGTTCGGGTCGGCGTCGGGATATTGTTTCATGGAGGAGACGGCGTTGAGAACGTCCACGGTGTAATCAGGCGAACCGTAGCCGCCGCGTGCGTCGCCCTCCGAGCTGCCGTGCCCGCGATAATCTGACTTGAACACGATATAGCCATTACGGGAGAAGGCGTCCGTATACGCAATGTAACGCTCGGTGGTGCGATATTCCGCCGGTGGGATGTAGCCGTGGTTGAAGATGATGACCGGCCAGCCCGTCGGCGGTTTCTCGCCGTTGGGCACGGTGAGCAGGGCGTTGATCGTGTTGCCCTCGGATTCGTAAGACGCAATGTAGCGCTGATAGTTCGAGCCGGGCGCGAGTTTCTGCACGATCTGGATTTCGCTGCCCGGATAAGACCCCTGCCGCATCGCCTCGATGGATAGCGGGTTGAGCGGCGTCGCCGTGGCAGTCGGAACGGCTGTGGCAGTCGCCGTCGCCGTTGGCAGTGGGGTGGCGGTCGGCGCGGTTGTCGCGGTGGGGGCCAGGGTTGGCGCGGCGGCGATGACGGCGCTCGTCGGCTCGACAGGCGGCGCGTCGCCGCCGTCTTCGACAAACGTCTCGCCGCCGCATGCCGCCAACATCAGGGCCAGCAAAAGGGCAATCAGCGCCCATGTGGCGCGTTGTTTATTAAGTTTCATATTTTAGATAACCTGTTCCTGTCAGGGTCGCGCCCGTGATTGCGGGCGGGCCGGCGCTTTCAAGGATACATGCAGATGCGGGCGCGCGTCTGTAAGCCGTTTCGCCTTTGCGTGTCATACCGCCGGAGTCGCGCATCTGAGGATGCGCACTCCGCGCGATGCGGCTGTGATGCGCGCTTCGTGATGTGGGTGACAAATGAAATTAGGCGCTTACGGCAGGGCCGCATATGGTATAATCGCCACATTGCCTGATGAGAATATTCGTCTTGACGATTACTTCCAACCCAGCGCGTTTCTGGTAGATTTCTATCGTGAGTTTGCAGCCGCGGGACGTGCGGCGCACCAGGAGTTTCGTAGTGCAGGGCCTTGTGCCCGTCGCAGACGCCCACAAGGGGCTAAATTACGGGATAACCATTAGTTACAGAAAGGATTCCGGAGATGAGCCAGAATGGCTTGCATGACGATGACATGAACGACATGGACGACGAGATTGAACTGTCCGACGATGAGCTTTACACGGAGTTGGACGATGAGCGCCGTGAAGAGATCAACGAACTGATCGGCCTGCGGGTGCTGGGGGTCGAGGTATGGGAAGAATCGCTGGGAGACGACGAGCAGGACATCCCGAAGGCGTCCGAGCGCGTGTTCTTCGATTGCGACCTGTTCCTGGAGACCAATCAGGCCGTAGAGTTGTACGTCACCGCAGCGTATCCCGACCCTGAGGCCGACCCGGTTGTCGGGATGAGTGGGATTTATGACGCGGTGGGCAAGCTTGCCGACGGCAACCTGGAACTGATTGATTACGGCGAAGTGGACGAGGAAGGCGGCCTGGCGCTGGCGTTCGGCCACGATGAGCACGTTCACCTGGTGCTGGCAGCCAGCGCGTGGATGGTCAGCGAATGGGAGCCTGAGGAATCGGACGAGACGTGAGTCCTGCTCCGCTGCGCCTGGCCGTGCTGGATGTGGACGGGACGCTCAAATTAGCCGAGTCGCCCTACCAATATCTGCACAGCCGGCTGGGCGTGGAGCATCTGGCCAGGCATAACCGCGAGCTGGCCCGCGCCGGGCGTATCAGCTACGCGGAATGGCTGAAGCGCGATGCCGCGCTGTGGGCCGGGCAACCGGTCGAGCAACTGCGCGGCTGGCTGGCCGAGAACCCCTACGTGCCGGGCGCGCCCGAGTTGTTGCGCGCCCTTAAGGCGGCCGGTGTGAAGGTGGCGCTGGTGAGCGCGGGATTCACCCTGAACACCGACCCGATCATGGCGGAGTTTGGCCTGGATTATTGCCTTGCCAACGAGCTGATGGTGGTTGACGGCCTGCTCGATGGGCGGGCCGTCAACTATGTGCCGGAGGGCGGCAAGGCGGCCTTTACCCGCGGGCTGATGGCCGACCTCGGCATTTCCGCCGGAGAGACGCTCGCCGCGGGCGATCTTGACGGCGACCTGGAGCTTTTTGAGTGCGCGGGCGTGCGGCTGGCCGTTAACCCGCGCTCCGAAGTGTTGCGCGCCCGGGCGGACGTGGTCTTCGAACCGGACCTGACGGCGCGGTGGATTGGCTCAGGGCGCGCGGCTATCTGGGATGAGGATGAAACCAGGGGCGGGCTTCGTGCGTAGAGAACTGTATACGCAGAGTTTTTGATTTTGCGCGATCCAAAGACTCATAGTTTAGCCCCTCGTGGGCGTTCGTGATAACGCCCACGAGGGGCTAAACTACGAAGTCGCAGGAATGACGATTAAGGAGCTTGCCTCAATGAAGAAAATCAACCCCGGATTTTTGTGGGCCGGTTTTTTCGTCCTGATCGGCGCGTTTCTGCTGCTGAGAAACCTGAACGTGCTCGGCCCGTGGGGCGACGCGATCTGGGGCGGGCTGTTTGTGCTGGCGGGGCTGGCTTTCCTGGGGTCTTTCTTCAGAGATCGCGTTCACCGCTGGGAGGCGATTGCCGGCACGACGCTGATCGGCGGCGGCGCGGTGATCCTGCTCGAATGGCAGAACGTGGCCCTGGGCGATTGGACGCTGGGCATTGTGCTGTTGGGTCTGGCGCTCGGGTTCTGGCTGATCGCCCTCTTCCGGCGCGATGATTGGTGGGCGATTCTGCCCGCGGGTGTGTTGACGCTGGAGGGGCTGCTGCTGGGGCTGGGGCGTGACCTGCCGCCGTTGACCTTCAACGCGCTCTTTCTCATCGGGCTGGGCGGCGTCTTCGGGCTGATCTACTTGCTGCGTTTGCGGTTCGGTGATGCGCGCTGGGCGCTGGTGCCAGGGGTAGCCTTTGCGCTGCTGGGTCTGGTGTGGTTCGTCGGCGTGGATGAAGCGTCGCCGATCTGGATGCAGTGGTGGCCGGTGTTGCTGATCGTGGCGGGGCTTGTGCTGGGTTTCGTCGTCTACTCGCGTAGCCGGAAACCGGCTGTGGGCACAGCAAAACCCGCGCCGCAGGTGATTCAAGAACCCGGCCTGGATAGTGCGCCGGGCACATCACGTGTGGAAGACCTGCCCGAAGTTTCCGCCGGCAACGTGGATATCTACGAATTGATCAAGAATCAGCCGAAGGGATAAGAATCCTCCGAATATTCCCGAATCATGATGCCTTCCCCTTTGTAGTGACGGCTTCAGCCGTTCGGGGCGCTCAACGGCTGAAGCCGTCACTACAAGGGGGCGGCGCGCAGTTTTTGGATGGATTCTGTGGTTGTTTTTACCCCATCGGGCACACGTCAATGGGTTTAGCCGGCAGGCCCAGTTCGGTCAGCCAGCGCCAGTCGGCGGGTTTCGCCTGGACTGACGCCATCACATCGCGGCACGATTGCACGATGCTCCCCGACGTTTTCAGCCCATTCAGGAACGTATCTGCTGCGCCCTTGATCGCCGGGTCTTTGATCTGCGCGCGTAGCGGCTCGGCCTGTTTCGCCTGACCCGACGTCACGTAGGAGAGCAGCAAGCGGAAGCGGGCATAGTCGCGCAACCGTTCCAGCTCGTTCGCCGTCTGGCCGCACGCTTTCGAGGTGGTGTCGGTCAGCACGTCCTGATAAAGTTTGATCGCCGTTTGGAAGCCATCTTGCCCCCAGCGGTCGAACGCTTTGTTGGCTGCGATGATCTTATCGAGGAGACAGCCGCTCGCTGTTGAGACGCCAGCGACGGCTGTTGCCGTCGTTGCGGGCGTGCGGGTGGGAATGCGCGTGCGGGTGGGCGCAGTTGTGGCTGCGGCGCGCGTGCTGGTGGCCGCGCGCGTGGCGGTAGGCGCGCGCGTGGCGGTGGGCGCGGGCCGCGTTTGAGTTGCGCTGATCTGGGTCGCCGTCGGTTCTTCCTGTGTTGCGGTGGCCGTCGTCGCAGGTGTGGGCGTCGCGACGATAGGTGTCGTTGCGAGATTGAGCAGCGCGATCTGTGTGCTCAACGCGGCGACGCTGGTAGCGATGCTGTTTGCCGCGGCGACCGCAGTCGCGGCCGAATGGGCGGCGGAAGCCGCCAGCCCGGCTGTTTCCGCTGCGGCGGCAACGGTCGCCGCAGCCTCCGTCACTGCGCTCAGCGCATCCCGTGCGTCGGGGGTTGCGGATGCGACGGTCACTTCAACAGTGGGGGCGAGTGTGGGCGTCAATGATGGAGTGACGGTCGGTTCCGGTGTGCCGGTGGGCGAGGACGTTTCGGTTGGCAGGGCCGTGGGGGTCACGGTCACCCGGGCGGGCGCGTTGGGCGAATCGGCGCCGGGAATCCAGATCCACTGGTCGGTGAAAAGCCAGCGGTTGGGCTGCACCTGCGATGGATTCGCGGCCAGCAATGCCTGAACGCTGACGCCGTGGGCCTTTGCAACAGAACCCCACGCGTCGCCCGCTTTGACTTGATACCAGAGGCCTGTTGCGCCTACGCCTTGCGGCGCGGGTTGCGTGGCGGTGGCTTCGGGGATGAAGAGGCGTTCGCCCTGGTAAAGCCAGTCCTGAGGGTGGATGGCCTGCGGGTTGTTCGCCTTGAGCGTGGCGACCGGCACGCCCGTTTGCCGGGCGATGCGCGTCCAACTGTCGCCGCGCTGGATGGTGTAGGTGTAGCCTGCGGCGGGCGTCATCGTCATCGCAGGTGACGGGGTTTCGGCCTGGCCCTGCGCGACCTGTGGCGGCAATACGCCCCCGGCCAGCAATAGCACGATGACGATTAGCATGAAGCGGTTCAGGTGTGGACGGCTCATTGGATCCCTTTCTCACGCGGATGCCCCGAACTTGCGACGGACAAGCCTTGCCGGATGACCGTTCTTGCCCGGTGTGTTCCGGGGTGACACATTTCACACCCGGCGGCAGATTTGCGCGTGAATCCGCTAACGATTATAACTCATAGCTAGGTATGTTCAAACTCACTCATAAGGTGCAACATTATGTCTAAAAGCGTCGTTGTTTACATGTCTCCCTGGTGCGGCACAAGCACCAATACCCGGCGCACCCTGACGGAATGGGGCGTTCCGGCAAAGTTCATCAACATCAAAGAGGATCGCGCGGCTGCTGCGCGCGTCCGTGAATGGGTTGGCTTCGAGAGCGTACCCACCGTGGTGATTGCGGAAGAGGACAGCCTGGAGCCGTTTGCGCCGCCCGCGCCGTTGGCCGCCGGTCAAAGTCCGCGTGGCGTGGATCGTGGCAGCATGATGACCGAGGCGGGTAAGGATCAACTGCGCGAGTGGCTGGTGAAGCACGGCCTGCTGGCCGACTGAACACTTATCCAGAATCCCTGTAGTAGCCCCTTGCGGGTAGCTCTCCGCCGATGCCTACAAGGGGACAGGTCGCGTTTCATTGGCCCGGCGGCAGAGGAAGAAGAATGGCATCTTCTTCGAGTCGTGTTCCCCGGCTATCCGTGGCAGGTAATCGCTCTCCGTCGCTGAGCCGGTAAAGCCCGATTGCAACTTCCAGCCCTTGTAACTCAGCTCCCGCAGGCAACGGCACGACGTGCGTGTCTTCGATGACTTGCTCCGGGGCCCATGACGACGTGGGATACCTGGCGTTCACGGGCTGGTGATCCTTTTCAGCAATGCGCTTCCCATCGCGATCGAGGATGTGGATAAAGACTGTGTAATTCTCAGTGGGGGTCTCGCCGGCGCGCCAGTATAGCGTCACCCTCGCGGCGGGAGGATCGCCCACGATCTCGGCGAGATGGCCCACGAGTTGGATATCCCCTCCGAGCCGATAGACTTCCTCGTGGCCGGGGGCTGCGGCGGCGGAGAGCGGATGACGTTCCGTGATGCGTACGTTTCGCAGGATCACCCCGTTTTCCCCGCCCATCAATGACGTCAACTGCTCCCCATCGTCTGTCAGGCCAACGCGGAGCGTTGCGAGGACCGGTGGAGCATCCGCCGGAATCTTCAGTTGGTATTCGTCTACGACGTAGAAATCGGAAAACCAACTCGTCGTGGGCTTATCGCCGGGATGGTTCTTGGTCTGGTTGGCCCAGGTGATCTTGCCATCCGGCGAATCCAGATGCAGAAATGGGCGGCTCGCAGCGGTCTGGCGATTCAACGTGCGCCAGTATAGACGCACCGCAAGCGTGTCGCCCTGCCGCACGGTCGAATCCTGGAGGTCATAGCCTATCAGTTCGATGCCATTGACGAAGCGTGCATGAAGCGGCGATTGCATCGTAGCCGGCGCTTCCACGGATGACATCGGGCGGAACCAGCGCGTGAATGGCTCGATCACCAGGGTCTTGGCTCCGCTCAGCAGAAGAATTACGCCGAACGTGGTAATCAGCGCGCGCTGATCTACCCTGGGGATTGCTGTGGGCCTGCTATTTTGCTGCGGCTGTTCGGGTCGCCGTCGGTTCCACACGATCCACGCCAATGCCATCAGCCCCGCCAGCATCAGCGCCCAGCCGACCTTGCGCACGGGAGTGTCGCCGAACTTAAGGCGCAACACGTGTGTACCGGCAGGCACGGTGACTCCGATCAGGCCATGCGGTCCGGTTGGTCGGCCCGGCACGGGGCGACCGTCGAGCCAGACGCGCCATCCGGGGAAGAAGAAACGACCGATCTGTACCTCGACAGGCTCCGGCAGGTCCAGGTGGTAAACGTCTTCCAGGGGCGCCAGAAGCATCGGTTGCGCGGTGGCGCCCTCCGGCAAGTTGTCGCGAATCAGCCGATCTGGTTCCTTGCCGGTGAGCAGAGCTGCAGTGAGCAGTTTGGGAACGTCAGAGTCCTGCACCCAGCGGGGCCGATACTCGTCTGCGGACGCTGTGGCAGGGGCGCCTCCCTGCAATTCATAAAGCGCAACCGTCGCTGTCGTCGGCTCTTCGACGGGTGAAAAAGGGCGGGGAAAGAGCAACGGCGCCACACTTAGCGGAATCAATGCGAGCAGCAGTGCGGTCAGAGGGAGTTGCAGGCGTTGCGGAAGGGCAAACAACACCGCGCCGCCCAATAGAACTGCCCATAGCAGGGCCGGCCCGAACAGCCGCCAGGGAAAGGCGATGAGATTGCCTAACGGCACGACGTCCCAGAAGCCGGCGGCGACCGGGAGAATCAGCGCGATGCAGATGATGAATAACGCGCCGACCACCAATAGCGCCGACCCCAGGGTATTGCTCTCCGTTTGATCGGCGACAGGCGGTGAGGTCTGTATCCCGCGGCGCAACCACCACCATAATGCCAGAACACCCCCGACTGTCGCCAGCGCGACCTGAGCGATTCCGAGGTTATGCGGCTGAGGTGGGTTCAGCGCCGCCAAGTCTTGCGAGCGTGGGAGGGCGAGGATTTCGTTCAGCGGCAACGCGTTGAGGCGCATGTTGAACATGCCGGTCTGCATGGACTGGATGTTCACATCGCGCAGCTCGGTCAGGGCGGGCAACCAGTATGGCGCGCTGAGCGCCAGACCCAGCAAGAAAGCGCCGAAGACTCCGCGCAACCGCCGGGACAGACTTGGGCCTGCATTGTGGCGCCAGATGACGGCGAGCGTCGTCGCGTAAACGGCCAGCAGGGGATAGGCCATGAAGGCGGTGGGGTGATGCGCGTAGACCAGTCCTGCCAATAGCGCGGCGGCAGCGCCGACCCAACCGCTGCTGCCGCGCCGTGCGGTTTCCGTCAGCGCCCAGCCGCACCAGGGTAACAGGCCGAGCGCCAGCCATTGAGACAGGTTGCCCTGTACAAATAACTCGTGGAAACGCAGGGGCGCGTAGAGATAAAGGGCGGCCGAGATAAGCGCTGCGAGATGGATTGTGGCCGGGCGGACCAACCCTCTTGCTTGTGCGGCTTCCGGCAAGCACGCGGTATAGAGCGCACGCGCGGCCAGGAACGCGCCCGTCGGATAGAGGACGAGCGCGAACGCTTGGACGATCAGCACGCCTCTGAGCACCCCCAGGCCGCTCAGGGCTAACACGCTCGCTATGATGTGTGCGCCGGGCGCGTAGAAGTTGGAGTAGGGATAGCCGTAGCCGAGGTAAAAATCGGGAGCCCAGCGTGGGTAAAGGCTGCCTGAGGCTAACACCCGGCTGACCTCAAAAGTACGTAGCAGGTGCGCCGGCCCATCGGCCGTATTCGGCGCACCCGGCTGTAGAATAGTTGCCAGGGGGATGAGCGACAACGCTGCTGCGATGAGTAGCCATCCGTCAACGGACCATCTTCTAACTACACCGACCAAACGCTGCTGCACGCGGGGTGTCCAATCAGGGGCCGGACGCGTCCCCGAAACCGCCACTTTGTCCATTTAATCATTCTAGCACAAAAGCGCATATTGTTGCATTATATTCGTTGTCTACATCCGCGTCGCGGGTTTTTGCTTTGCCGGAACCGCCGCCCGCGTGCTAAAATATCGTCAAAGCCCCCGTAGCTCAGGTGGATAGAGCAAAGCACTCCTAACGCTTTGGCCGCAGGTTCGAGTCCTGCCGGGGGTATATAAGACCTAATTCTCAGGAGGAATTTCCCTATGATAAAACTTGTGTTGCTCCGCCACGGCGAGAGTGTCTGGAACAAAGAGAACCGGTTCACCGGCTGGACCGATGTGGATCTGTCGGAGAAGGGCGTCAAGGAAGCGCATGATGGCGGAAAGCTGATGCTCGACGAGGGCTACACCTTCGATGTGGCGCACACATCGGTGCTGAAGCGAGCTATCCGCACGCTGTGGATCGCGCTGGATGAGATGGACCTGATGTGGATTCCGGTCAATCGCTCATGGCGGTTGAACGAGCGGCATTACGGCGCGCTGCAAGGGCTGAACAAGGCCGAGACGGCTGAAGAGTTCGGCGCGGATCAGGTGAAGATCTGGCGCCGCGCGTATGACATCCCGCCGCCGCCCCTCACGATGGAAGACCCGCGCTATCCGGGCCACGACCCGCGTTACGCCGACCTCGCCGATGACGAGTTGCCGCTGACCGAATGTCTCAAAGATACGGTCGAGCGGTTCCTCCCTTATTGGTTCAGCGACATTGTGCCGGACCTCGAAGCGGGGAAGCGGGTGCTGATCGCGGCGCACGGCAACAGCCTGCGCGCGCTGGTCATGTATCTCGACAATATCTCGGAAGAGGAGATCGTCGAGCTGAATATCCCGACCGGTATCCCGTTGGTCTACGAGCTGGACGACAATCTCCAGCCGATCCGCCACTATTATCTCGGCGACCCTGAGGCCGCGGCCCGCGCGGCCGCCGCGGTTGCGGCGCAGGCCAGCAAAAAATAAGCTTGTCCCTGTGAACGTGAGACCCCCGGCTTCGATGTGCGGCCGGGGGTCTTGTTTTTGGTGCGATGTGAGGCTGGGGTGATGTTTACTCGATGATCAGCAGGCTGTTGTCTTCGCCGAAGCCGGAGGGTTCGTAGTCATCGGCATCGGGGTCGTTGAGCCAGCGTGCGCCGTCTGCCAGGAAGCGATAACGATAGGTTCCGGGTTCAAAGCGGATCGCCTTGGCCCAGAAGCCGTCTTTGCGAAGCTGCATGGCCCCGGCTTCTGCACCCCAAGCGTTGAAGTCGCCCAACACGGCGACGCTGTGCGCCGCGACTTCGGGGGCGACCACAAAAGTGACCGTCCATTTGTTGCTGTTCTTTACCGGTACTTTCTTCATTGTGTTCAAAAACTCCTTTCACAACGGTGCGCAGATAAAAGAAAGGCCGGCTGACCTCAGCCGGCTTCTTTGCGCTGTATTTGTTCCTCTCCAATTCTATATCCTATCCGGGGCCGTCTGTCAAATTTGTGGGATGGATTGACAAGAAGCTGAGGGAATTGCTTCATCGGAGGGGCGCGCTAAGCTCGATGGGTCTTGCCCTTCATTCCTCAAAGGGTTATAATGGATGCTAGGTCATTTGAACTGCCGAATCGTCGGCAGTCGGACAATGAGGAGGCGTTGAAACCGTTGACCCTGGGCGAAACGATTGATCTCGTGCGTTATGAAGACCAACGGTTCGAACCGCAGCAAGGCGCGATCATTCGCGAAGGGCTCATTCGTCTGCATGTGAACGGTATCGAGCTGGCCCGGATGATGTGCTCTCCCGTTCATCTGGACCGTTTGGCGCTCGGGTTTCTCTTTAACGAACGAATCATCGGGGGGCTAGATGATGTGCGAAAGGTGGTTGTGTGTCCCAGTGGGGCCTGCATTGAGATTTGGTTGCGAGATGCGACATGGGTTCCAACCGGTAAACCGATTCTCACCAGCGGGTGCGGCGGGGGCGTCACCTTCACGGATATCACCGAGAATGCGCAACCGCTCCGCTCCGATCTGAGAGTCACGCCGGGCCAGTTGAGCAAGTTAATGATGACTTTGCTCGCGGATGGGGAGGAACGCCAACGAGGCTTACACGCTGCGGCCCTGGCTGAAGGTGAAACGCTGTTGGCAGTGGCCGAGGATGTGGGCAGGCACAATACGATTGACCGGCTGTGCGGCCAATTTCTGCTCGAAGGAACGCCGACCCAGGAGCGGATTTTGCTGAGCACCGGCCGGATCTCATCGGAGATGTTGCTCAAAGCTGCACGGATGGGAACGCCCGTGGTGATGAGCCGTTCGTCGCCGACCAGCCTTTCAGCGGCTCTGGCGCGAGCATGGGGCATCACCCTGGTCGGGTATGTCCGGCGGACCAGCTTCAAGATCTATGCGGGTCAACACCGAATCGTGCAAGAAAAGGAGGTGACCATTGATGCGAAGTCGTGAAGAAAGTTGGAAGGAATTGGATGGCGGATTTAAAACCTTCATGGATTGTCTGGGTCAACTCACCGAAGACGAGTTGACGACCACGGCCGTGGTCGGCCAATGGACCGTGAAGGATGTCGTTTCGCACGTCTGGTCGTGGGCTGATGAGGCGCTCTACTGCGCGCGATCCTGGGATGGCGTCCGGACGGCGCAGATTGGCATTGTTTTTGACGATGCCTGGAACGAGGTGCAGGTGGAGGATCGGCGAGCGCTGCCGTTGATCACCGTGGTGGACGGCGTGACCGGTTCGCACCGCCGGTTGATGCACTTCATTGATCTCACCGATGAAGCGGCCTTTGCAAAGCCGGGCAAGTCGCCCTGGGGCGCCGAGACGACGCTGGGTGACTTTCTGTGTGAGATTGCAGATCATTACGTGAAACACGCGCACGAACTCAAGCAATATCAAGAACACTGTCTGGAATGCGACTGACCGCTTTTTCCCCTGAAACTACTTCTCTTGTTGACCCGGCTCCATTCCTCGGAGCCGGGTTTGTCTTTCCGGTAAAGCCTGTTACTGACGGCGGGCCTCAAATGTGGCACAATGGACCATACATATTGGTCGCCGTTGGGGCAGGATTAGCAAAGGAGCGTGATATGAAAACCCCATTCGTTAATGAGCCGCTTACCGACTTCAGTCGCAATGAAAATGTCGAGGCGTTTCGGAGCGCCCTGGGGCGCGCCCGCGCCCGGATGGGCGAGACCTATCCGCTGGTCATCGGCGGCGAGCGCATTTTCACCGAAGAGACTTTCGACTCGATCAGCCCGGCCAACCCCGCCGAGGTGATCGGGCATGTCAGCAAGGCTTCGCCGGAACTCGCCGACCGGGCCGTGCGCGCCGCGGCAGACGCCTTCGAGACGTGGCAGCGCGTGCCGTTCGACGAGCGGGCGCGCTATTTGTTTCACGCGGCGGCGCTGATGCGAGAGCGCAAGCACGAGTTCAGCGCGCTGATGACACTGGAAGTCGGCAAGTCGTGGACCGAGGCCGACGCGGACACCGCCGAAGCGATTGATTTCATGGAGTTCTACGGGCGTGAGATGTTGCGGCTTGGGCCAGGCCAACCTACAGCTCCTTACCCCGACCACGAGACACAACTCTATTACGTCCCGCTGGGCGTGGGCGTCGTGATCCCGCCGTGGAACTTCCCGTGCGCGATCATGACGGGTATGACCACTGCGGCCATCGTCAGCGGCAACACGGCGGTGCTCAAACCGGCCAGCGCCTCGCCGGTGATCGCGGCCTGGCTGGCGGATCTGTTCAACAATGACCTCCATCTCCCGCCGGGCGTCCTGAACTATCTGCCGGGGCCGGGCGGCGCGATCGGCGACGCGCTGGTAGACCATCCGTTGACGCGTTTCGTTGCCTTCACCGGCTCGAAGGAAGTGGGCATTCGCATCTTCGGGCGCGCCGCGCAGGTGCAACCGGGCCAACAATGGCTCAAGCGCACGATTTTGGAGATGGGCGGCAAGGATGCCATCCTGGTGGACGAGACCGCCGATCTGGACGCCGCAGCCGCGGGGATCGTGTCGGCGGCGTTCGGGTTCCAGGGCCAGAAGTGTTCGGCCTGCTCGCGGGCGGTCGTCGTGGCTGACGTGTACGACGCTGTGCTGGAGAAGGTCGTGGCACTGACGCGGCGGCTCGACGTGGGCGACCCGGCCCTTGGCCCTGGCGTGGAGATGGGGCCGGTGGTAGATCGGGCGGCGCTGGACAAGCACCTGGAGTACATCGAGATCGGCAGGGGCGCGGCGCGACTGGTGATCGGCGGCGAGACCATCGCTTCGCCGGTGAGCGGTTATTACCTGCAACCGACGATCTTTGCCGACGCCGCGCCGGACTCGCGGATCGCGCGGGAGGAGATTTTCGGTCCTGTGCTGACCTTCATTCGGGTGGATGACTTCGAGGAAGGGCTGGCGGTGGTGAACGGCACGGAGTACGGCCTGACGGGCTCGCTCTATTCCAACCGGCGCGACCGGCTGGAACGCGCCCGCCGCGAGTTCCACGTCGGCAACCTCTATCTCAACCGCAAGTGTACTTATGCGCTGGTGGGCGTTGCGCCGTTCGGCGGCTTCAACATGAGCGGGACGGACAGCAAGGCGGGCGGGGCCGACTACCTGTTGTTGTTCACGCAGGCGAAAGTCGTCAGCGAGCTGCTGGGGGGTTGAGTTTGCAAGGTGTCATGCTGAACGGAGTGAAGCATGACAGAGTTCTCGCGGCGGAGTGCGCAGCTGAGGATGCGCACTCCGCGAGGAGACGATGTACTAACCGTTGCAGATGCGCGGCCGGCGCGAGGCGACGCGGCCCACGCGCTCGATGACGTCGCGCAGCGCCAGTGCCGCCTCGACCACCTTCGCCGCGTCCACCTGGGCCATCGCGTCGGCCGGCGTATGCGCAATCTGCGTCCAGAGCTCCCCGAAATGTTCGGAAGTGACCGCCAGCGCCGGGCAGCCCTGCGCCAGGAAGACGCTGTGATCGCCCTGCACCCAGGGTTCGCCCTCCATCAGACCCGGATGTGCGGCCAACGCGGCGCGCGCGGCGGATTCGATCTCTTCCGGGCACTCGTAAAATGAATAGGCCGTCTTGCCGGTGTGATGCCCGGCGCCGTCAATGTTGATGACCAGGGCGATTTCGTCGAACCGGCCCGCATTTTGGCGCAGATAGAGCAACTCTCCCGCCGCAGAGTAGTGATCCTCGCCGTTCATGGCGAGCAACTCGATGCCGGCGCGCCCCTCGTGATCGGCCAGCAACCCGGCCAGCAGCAGTAAGATCGTGACGCCGGTGGCGTTGTCCAGCGCGCCGGGCGTCCCCGGTTTGGCGTCAATGTGGGCGCAAACCACGATGCGTCGCCCGCCGTCTCGACCACGACTGGCGACCACATTGCAGCCGATGGCGTCGCGTCGCTCGGCGCGGATTCCCAGCGTCGCCTCCGCGCCCGCGTAGTTCAACAGTCGCGCCCCTTCCTCGTCCGTCATGTAAACCGACGGGATGTCGAAATTGCCGTCTTCGATCAGCGGGAACGGGTAGATTGCGCCCGCGGTTGCCGCGTCGCGCGTTGTGGCTGCGATGATGGCCGCCGGTCGTTTCGCTTCCAGCAGCGCGATGATCCGTTGGTGTTCTTCCGGGTTATAGAATGGGTAATCTTTGGGCATCAACTGCTCGGCGGTCAACACGCTATGCAGCAACAGCAGGCATCCCGCCGCCTCGACGGTTTCCAGTTCGTTCACATTGGACGCGGCCACAAGCGGCGCGCGCACGGAGCAGGCGGGAGAGTAGGGGCCGGGGTATACCTCGAAAATATCGTTGCCCGCGCGCAGATCGGTCCCGTCCGATTGCCAGTCTATGCAGTCGAACGTGGGTGTCTGCACCTCCCACCCGAGATCGGTCGCGACGTGCGCGAATAGTTCGGTCGCGACCCGATTGCCGGCGCTGCCGACCGTGCGGGTTGAGATGGCCACTGTGAGCCGGCGCAGGTGATCTTCCGCCTGCATAATCAGCGCATCAGATGTCATGGCGCCTCCATGTGGTGTTATACTGCTCTCATGAATCCGGATGATGAAGCAACAGACCGGCAGCCCGGTGAGGTTGCTATGTGGCACCGACGCAGCGGTTTGCCGGATAACGTGACGGAGGACGGCGAAGTCATTGGCGCGCACGCGGGTCAGCGCGCCCAGATCGCCAAAGACCAACTTCGCCGGGAGATTGCGCGCTTGCGCGCCGTGAGTGAACCCGCCGAGGTCGCCGTCCTGGCCCGGCTGGCCGCCAGCTATCTGCTGGCCGGGGACGCCGAGACCGCGCGCCGGTATGTTGGTAAGGCGCAGGAACTTCTGACGGCGGATGGTTAGAACAGGCTGTCTTGCCGGTCGTCTTCTGCGATCTCGTTCTCGCGCAGATCATCCAGCAGTTGCATGAGCAGATTCCATGCTTCGATATCAATGATGACCGATTCCGGTTGCCTTTCGCTGTTGACCATGAAGCGCAGCGATTTGAAGATGTCGGATGCTTGCATGAACTTACCTCCGAGGGCATTTTAGCATCGGGCGACAGACCCGCCAAAGCGCCGGGGGTGATAATCAAGCGCGGCGTCGTGGGCGTTGTGTCAGGCTGAGGCAAGCAAAAACGCCCGGCGACGTCATTGTCACAGGGCGTTGGTCAGGACATGAGGGTCACGGTGGACCCTGTGTTTCCTGTGGCGACGATCAGACTTGAACTGATGACCGAGCGATTATGAGCCGCTTGCTCTGCCACTGAGCTACGTCGCCGCTCCGATGGGGCAATGATAACTCTGAAGGCGTCCTCTGTCAAGAAAAGCGCCCCTTCACGTAAATTGTGATACAATCAACGGTCATAGCGTCCGTGTGACGCACACCTATTTCCACAGAAGGCACTCCCGGTGTCAACTAGCCAGCAGAACAAAGAACGCGGTATTTTTCTCTCGACATTTCTCATCCTCGTGATCGCAAGCGGTATCTTCCAGGCCGCGATTTACATCGTCGAGCGCCGGCAAGATTCCGAGCTCACCATGCCGATATTGTTGTTTCTCGGCATCGTTCATGCCGTGTTGAACATCATTGCCGTCATCGGCATCTGGAACTGGAAGAAGTGGGGCGTCTGGATTTATCTTGCTTCAGCGGTGCTGGGCGTCATCATCGGCGTGATCGCCGTCGGCCCGATTGCGTTCTTCAGCATGCTCTTACCGGCCATCATTCTCGGTTATTTGATCTCGGCGAAGTGGTCCTGGTTTGCGTGATAAGGCAGCCGCCTGGCCCCGTGTGGGCGTGGTTGGGAACGGCTCATACGAGGCCCTGGTAGAGATTCTTCGCTAGATTCACGCTGTAACGAACGTCCTAAGGTAGACCCGCTCAGAATGACAAAGAATCTATCCGAATATTCCCAGATCATCAAGTCTTTCCCTGCGTAGCATGACCGGCCACGAAGGAGAGCGATGCGCAGTTTTCGGACAGATAAACGGCGAGCGTGAGATCGGAGTAAGCCCATGAAATTCACCGATGGTTACTGGCACATGCGTGAGAGCGTGACGCCGCACTGGGCGACGCAGGTGCACGACGTGGGGATGGAACCCGGCGCGCTGACCATCTATGCGCCGACCAAACAGCTCATGGGGCGCGGCGATACGTTGAATCAACCGCTCCTCACCCTCCGGTTCTCCGCGCCGATGGAGAACGTGATTCGCGTGCAGATGTGGCATCATCGGGGCGGCGTGGCGCGCGGGCCGGAGTTCGAGCTTAAGCCACAACCGGAGTCGCAGGCATCGGTGAACGATGGGCCGGACGCGGCGACCCTGACCAGCGGGCGGCTCACCGTGCGCGTGGACAAGGGCGATGCGTGGCGCGTGGCGTTCCTCGACGGCGACACGTTGGTGACCGAGAGCGGCTGGCGCCGCATGGCAATGATGGACACGCCCGACGGCCGTTTCATGGTCGCGGAGCTGGGGTTGGGCGTGGGCGAGAACGTCTACGGGCTGGGCGAGCGCTTCACGCCGTTCGTCAAGAATGGGCAGGTGGTGGACCTGTGGAATGAGGACGGCGGAACCAGCAGCGAGCTGGCCTACAAGAACATCCCGTTTTACCTGACGAACCGCGGCTATGGCGTCTTCGTCAATCACCCCGAACGGGTCTCCTATGAAGTCGGGTCGGAGAAAGTCGAGCGCGTGCAGTTCAGCGTCCCCGGCGAATATCTGGATTACTTTGTGATCTACGGCCCCACACCCGGCGAGGTATTGGCAAGCTACACGGCGCTGACGGGGCGGCCCGCGCTGCCGCCGGCCTGGTCGTTCGGGCTGTGGCTCACCACGTCTTTCACTACGGATTACGACGAGGAGACCGTCACGGGGTTCATCCAGGGCATGGCCGACCGCGACCTGCCGCTGCACGTCTTCCACTTCGATTGCTTCTGGATGCGCGAGTTTCACTGGGTCAACTTTGAGTGGGATCGCCGCGCCTTTCCCGACCCTGAGGGGATGCTGCAACGGCTGAAGGCGCGCGGCCTGAAGATCTGCGTCTGGATCAACCCCTATATCGCGCAGCGGTCGGCGCTGTTCGACGAAGGGATGGCGGGCGGCTATCTGGTGAAGCGCGCCGATGGCAGCGTGTGGCAGTGGGATCAGTGGCAGGCGGGGATGGCGCTGGTGGACTTCACGAACCCGGACGCCTGTCGCTGGTATGCGGATAAGCTGCGCGGGTTGGTGGATATGGGCGTGGACTGCTTCAAGACGGATTTCGGCGAGCGCATTCCCACGGATGTCGTCTGGCACGACGGCTCTGACCCGTTGCGGATGCATAACTACTACACCTATCTCTACAACCAGACCGTGTTCGAGGCGCTGGAGGAGAAATTGGGGACGGGGGAGGCGGTCGTCTTTGCGCGTTCCGCGACGGCGGGCAGCCAGCAGTTCCCGGTCCACTGGGGCGGCGACAGCACGGCGACCTTCGAATCCATGGCCGAGAGCCTGCGCGGCGGGCTTTCGCTCTCGTTGTCGGGCTTCGGGTTCTGGAGCCACGACATGGGCGGGTTCGAGCAGACGGCATCGGCGGATGTGTACAAGCGCTGGTGCGCGTTCGGGCTGCTTTCGTCGCACAGTCGCCTGCACGGGGCAAGTTCGTACCGCGTGCCGTGGCTATTCGATGACGAGGCCGTGGATGTGCTGCGCTTCTTCACGAAGCTGAAGTGCCGCCTGATGCCGTATCTGTTCGGCGCGGCGCGGGAAGCGCGTGATGCGGGCGCGCCGACCATGCGTGCGATGATGCTGGCCTGTCCCGCTGACCCGGCGTGCGACACGCTGGATCGGCAATACTTCCTGGGCGACGCGTTGCTGGTTGCGCCCGTCTTCACGGCGGACGGCCTGGTAGACTATTACCTGCCCGCAGGGCGTTGGACGCATTTCCTCACGGGCGCGGTGGTGGAGGGCGGGCGCTGGGTGCGCGAGCAGCATGACTATCTGAGCCTGCCGCTGATGGCACGACCCAACTCGGTGATCCCCGCGGGCGCGCTGGATGACCGCCCGGACTATGATTATGCCGACGGCGTCACGTTGCACATCTTCGAGCCGCAAGACGGCGGCACGGCGACGGCCATCGTCCCATCCCTGGACGGCGGTGTGAGCCTGCGGGTCGAGGTGCGCCGGATGGGGAAGACCGTGCACGTGGCGGCTTATCCGGAGGCCGGCGCTGTGGGCAAGCCGTGGCGGGCGTTACTGCGGGGCATCACGGCGGTGCATCAGGAAGCGGGCTGCACGGCGCAGGCCGATCCGCTCGGTGTTCTGCTGACGCCGGAAGCCGGCGCGACCGAGTTCACGGTGCGGTTGGGGTAAGCAGGGGCGTTAACGCCATAAGTGCGAAAACAAAAACCGGAGCCGATCAGGCTCCGGTTTTTTATCAGTAGCGGGGGTTGGATTCGAACCAACGACCTTCGGGTTATGAGCCCGACGAGCTGCCACTGCTCCACCCCGCATTACATTAAAGAGAGTATAACAGAGTTGGGGGGATGTGTCAAAACGCGGCGGCGATGTCAGGAAAGGGGAAACGTTAGGCTTAGACTTGTCAAGCTCAAAGATTGTCTTTAGATCGTTCTATCCAAGCTTGTTTCTGGCCGGACGAATTTCATATAGAGTTGGTTCTTCTCTTAATAAGCCTGCCGTTTCGGGGGCAGATTTCTCGAACTGGAGTTTTGCAGTTGAAAAAAGATCATAAGTTTCAGCTTTTAGGTATCGTGCTGCCATGCGACAGTACTCGGGATCAATTTCAACCCCGATGCTATTTCGTCCCGCTCGAAGCGCAGAAACCATTGTGGTTCCGGAACCGCAAAAGGGATCTAGCACCGTATCACCTGTAAAAGAAAACATGCGAATAAGGCGCGTAGCAAGCTCCGATGGGAATGGAGCGGGATGTCGTTTTGTAGAAGCGCCGGGGATGTTCCAAATCTGCTGGAACCATATGTCGAAGTCACTCTTGCGTATGCGGCTCGTTTCTCGTTGTGCTTCCGTGGGCTTTCTATATCCTCCCGGTTTTCGCTGCATCAAGATGAATTCTATGTCATTCTTGATGATCGCGTTTGGCTCATAGGGTTTTCCTAGAAACTTGGATCCGTTTGATACTTCGTAGGAAGCGTTAGCGATCTTGTGCCAGATGATCGGATTGAGATTGTCAAATCCGATGTGCCGACACGTTACGCAAATATCGGCGTGGAGCGGAAAGACGAGATGACGTCCGAAAGCACGCCTGGCAACACAAACATCCCCGACAACACACACGAGTCGGCCCCCAGGAACAAGTACGCGATAGGCATGTCGCCAGACTTTCTCCAATTCAGCGAGAAATGCTTCGTAGTCCTGAACGTGACCGAGTTGGTCTGGGTTCTCATTGTACCGTTTGAGATTCCAGTAAGGCGGCGACGTGACGATCAGATGTATCGAAGCATCATCGAGGAAAGAAAGATCGCGTGCATCCCCGTTGATTAGTTTGTGAGTGGTTGGACTTTCCATGTTATCAGGCGAATGTCGCCAAATGAGCCGTGAGAACTCTTGCAAAGCGCTCGATAGATAGATCTTCAGCCGGTGTTAAAAAGTGCCCCTGGTTTCCTTCCTCAGCGGTTGAGGTGACGAACGCGACTGCCGTGTAATGTCTCTCAAGCACGAGTTTACGGCAGAAAATTTCATAACGACTCAGATACGACGCACCTATAAACTCAGGAAACACCTTGAAATGCGGCTCTTTAACTTTAATTGGACGGTTAGAGGCCTTGCAGCTCTCGAGCATGAAGGCGTAACCAACAAACGGCTGAGGACTATTCAGAAATGCGCCCTCTCGGAACGCGGTCCATAGATCAAGAGCGCTGCCCATTGCCTCTTCGGTCCGGTTATTGAAGTTGTTGCCAAATGACGGGCCTACCTGCGATTTTGCTTCGATGGCAACGAGAAGCGTCTTATCGCGCACAACAAGAAGATCCCATTCTTTCGTGGGCCGAAAGAACCCCGGTAGTTCGATGGCCTTTTTCCTGAAGATATACTCTCTGGGTATGCCGGCTTCTATGATGAGCTCTGAAAAAAGGTCAATGAGGCCATCCATCTGCGCCCCGCCAGTTACAGCGCTACGCAAACCTTGATCGGCTTTCCCAGCTTGTTGTTGCCTGGTAACTTGCCCTTCACGGGTTCTCCAGTAATGAGCTACGGCTTGACTGGAACGCTCGGTCAAATTGCTAAGTATATCTTCCTGTTTCATTGGCAAACTCCTGAATGTCGTCTCCAGGATTGTGGCTTATTCATGGGTAACACATCAATTTACCGAAGACCGTCACAAACGCACGTTCGTTTAGTATTCTCAATAGCCGCCGCGGAGCGCGCCGATGATGAAGCGTTGCGCGAACTGAAGCACGAACAATGCGACGATCGGTGAAATGTCCAGGCCGCCGATGCTGGGAATCACCCGCCGGAACGGGGCGAGGATCGGCGTGACGATGGTATGCACGGCCGCCAGGATCTGGAAGACGAAGTCGGGCAGTTTGACTTTCAGCGCGACCAACCAACTCGCCATGATGTCAACGAAGATAAGGATATAAAAGATCTGAAATAGCATGTTGAGCACGTTTGCGATCACGTAGTTCATTTATTTGCCAGCTCCCCCAGAGTCTTGGATCGTTGATAGGCGGCCCACACGGCGCGCGAGATGACCGTGCGCAAGCCGCCCTTCTCCAGTTGATATAACGCTTCCGCAGTGGTGCCGCCCGGTGACGTGACCAGGTTGCGCAGTTCGGTGGGGTGTAGTCCCGTCTGCCGCGCGATCATCACCGAGCCTTCAACGGTTTGATAGACCAGTTCCTGTGCGATACGACGGCTGAACCCCATGTGTACGCCCGCATCAATCAGCGCCTCCATGAAGAGGAAGACGTAGGCCGGGCCGGTGCCGCTGAGCGCCGTCGCCATATCGAGGTAGCTCTCGTCATTGACGTAAATCTCCGCGCCCAGCGCACCCAGGATCGCCTGCGCCTGTTGGTGCATCACCTCGGTTGCGGCGGGCGTGGCCGTCCAGACGGTCATGCCGTGGCCGATTTGGCCGGGGGTGTTGGGCATGGCGCGCACGATGGCTTCGACGCCGAGGTCGCGCTGGATGACGGCGATGGGCGTGCCGGCGACGATGCTGATGACCAGATCGTTGGGGGCCATCGCTTCACGGATTTCCGGCAACACCTTTGACACGGTCTGGGGCTTGATGCTCAGGACGACGATCTTGCCGTCGCGGGCAGCCACGCGATTGTCGGTGACGCCTTTCACGCCGTAGCGCGCGTGCAAATCCTCGACGCGTTCGGTCAGCGGGTCGCTGGCGGTGATGGCCTCCGGCGCGATAAGTTTCTGGGCCAGGATGCCCCGGATCATGGCTTCGCCCATCACGCCCGATCCGATGAAGCTCAGGGTGGTGTCGTTGAGCATAAATTTAAACAGTCCTTTCGCCGAAGATTGCTCGTCCAATGCGTACCAGCGTTGCCCCTTCTTCGATGGCGACCTCGAAATCGTCGGTCATCCCCATCGAAAGGTGATGCAAATCGAGTTGCGGGAAGCGCCCCGCCAGATCATCGCGCAATGCGCGCAGCCCCGCAAATATCGGCCGCACCGTCTCAGGATCCGCCGCGAGCGGGGCCACGGTCATCAAGCCTTCCAGCCGCAAGCCGGGCAGCCCGGCAATCTCCTGGGCCAGCGCGGCAACTTCTGCCGGAGGCACGCCGTATTTGCTCTCTTCGCCCGAGACATTGACCTCGATCAACACCGGCATCTCGCGGCCCTGCTCGACGCAGAAACGGCTGAGCCGTTGGGCCAGTTTGTCGCTCTCGATCGAGTGAACCATCGCGGCCCAGGGCAGCACATCCGCAGCCCTGCGGCTTTGCAGGTGGCCGACCATATGCCACGCGGGCGGCGCATCGGGCGCGAGTAGCGCGGCGACGGCCTGCGCCTTCGGGGCCGCTTCTTCGACGCGATTCTCGCCGAACAGGTGCAGCCCGGCAACGTAGGCTGCGGTGACCGTGGTCGCGTCCTGCGTCTTGCTCACCGCAACCAACTCGACCTCATCCGGGTCGCGGTCCGCGCGCAACGCAGCTTCTGTCATGCGAAGTTGCACTTCTGCGATGCGCTCCGCAAGTTCAGTGATCTTGGGCGCAGGGATTAGATCGTCGGGGGGCGGGCTGTTTGTCATTTTATCTCTGCCTTAATGCCTATCTGAAAACTGCGCATCGCTCTCCTTCGCAGTGACGGCTTTAGCCGTTGTTGTGCGCCCCAACGGCTAAAGCCGTCACTACAAAGGGAAAGACATGCTGATCTGGGAGATTCGGATAGATTCTTAGTATTGGCGTGACGCATCTCTATTCTCGCAGAGCCATGACCGCGCCGAAGTGACCTGTCTTCCCTTTGTTCGCGCGATATGAATAGAATTCATCCATGCGACACGCGGTACACAGCCCGCCGACCTCGATCTGGCCGACGCCGGCTTCTTCCAGCCAGCGGCGGTTGGCGGCCCACAGGTCGAAGTGCTTTCGGACGTTAGGCCCGTCCGAAAGCAGGCCGTTCGTCTCGCCGAAGGCGGCGTGCGCGGCGTTTACCACGTCATCGCCCACCTCATAGCAGCACGGCCCAATGCTGGGACCGACCCCGGCCACCATATCGGCGGGGCGGCTGCCGTAGGTCGCGGTCAGCGCCTCGACGGCGACGCGGGCGGCGGCCTGCATCGTGCCGCGCCAACCGCTATGCACCACGGCAAACGCGCGATGCGCCGGGTCGTAGATCAGGATCGGCGTGCAATCGGCGTAGCGCAGGAGGATCGGCACGCCGGGCGCATCGGTGATCAACGTGTCGCAACCTTCGCAAATCGAGCCGCGGTCGCCTTTGCCCACGCGCTGCACGTTGGCGGTGTGGCGCTGCGTCGGGCTGACCAGATCGGCGCGCGTGAAGCCGACCGCCTCGGCCACCCGGCGCAGATTCTCCTCGACGGCCTCGGGCGCATCGCCCACTGACTTGGTCAGGTTGAGCGTGCTGTATTGGCCGCTGCTGACGCCGCCGTGCCGGGTGGTGACGCCATGCACCACTTCGGGGAAGCCCTCCAGCGCGGCGAAGGTGTAGTACGCCAGGCCGTTGTGTTGTTGACGATTCAAGTTCTTATCCTGTTTGTTTCATCTCCGCGGGGTATCATAATGACAAAAAACCAGCTTACACGCGACTCAAGGCCACGTCTGGCATCAGCGTGATTTCCGTGCTGCACACGCCGCACGTCACGCAATCCAGCGCGCCGGGTGGGCAATGCAACCCCGGCTTGTCCTTTGCGGCCATGTTATATTCATAGCGCAAGTATTGTGGGCGCACGCCGCTTTCCACGATGTCCCACGGTAACGGCTCGCCGGGAGCGCGTGCGCCCAGGAAGTCCTGCGGCGAGAGGCCGTGGCGCGCCAGCGCCGCGCGCATTGCGGCCGGGGTGGGGCGCTCCAGCTCCAGCAACACCGGAGCCAATCGCCGGTCGCCGCGCGAGAGCACGCCCTGCACCTCGGCCCAGGCGGCGGAATCCGCGTTGACGCGGATCTGGCTGCGGCCCAGCGCGCGCTGAAGCTGCTTCTGGCGCGCGCCGATGACGTTTGCGGGCGTCATGGCGGCCCACTGGAAAGGGGTGTGCGGCTTGGGCACGAAGGGCGTCGCGTTGATGCTAAGGTTGCGCCGGAAGATCGCCCGCGCCTTGAGCGTCAAGTCAATGATGCCCTGGATGTCTTCGTCCGTCTCGCTCGGATGCCCGATCATGAAATAGAGCTTGAGTTGGGGGAAGCCGAGCGCTTGCGCCAGCTCGACGGCGGCCAGCAGGCTTTCCTCGCTTTGGCCCTTGTTGATGACCGTGCGCAGCCGCTCCGTGCCTGCTTCGGGCGCGATGGTCAGGGTTTGTGTGCCGCTTTCGGCCAACGCGCGCACCATCGGCACGCTGATCGGGTCGGTGCGCATGGAGCTGATGCTGATGCGGGCGTCCATCGCGCGCAACGCCTCGGCCAACTCGTCAATCTGGCTGTGGTCGGAGACGGCCGCGGAGACGAGGCCCACGCCCGCCAGGTCGCGCCCTTCGCTCCACGCCCGTTCGATGCCTTCGCGCGCCCAGGCGAGGATGTTCTCGACCGGCTGTTCGCGCGGGGGACGGTAGACATAACCGGCGAGGCAGAAGCGGCAACCCCGCCCACAGCCGCGCGCAATCTCGATCAGGTGCCGGTCGCCCAACTCGGCGTCGGGCGTGTAGAGGCACGACATCGGCTCGACGCGTGCGAGGTCGCGCACCCAGAGGCGCTCGATGCGGCGCGGCGCGCCCGGCGCGCCGCGCGCCGGCACGTAGACGCCCGGCAGCGCATCGAAGGCGTCGAGCAGGCGTTCGCGCTCGTCGTCCAGGATGCCGTCGTGCATCAGCTCGATCAGGCCGGGCAGCAACTCTTCGGCCTCACCGATGATGATCGCGTCGAAGAAGGGGGCCATCGGTTCGGGGTTCATCGAGACGGCCGGCCCGCCTGCAATCAGCAGGGGCCAGCCCTCATCGCGGCGGTCGGCGGCCAGCGGTGGCACGCCCGCGCGGCGCAGCATGGCGATGATGTTGAAGTAATCCATCTCGAACGAGACGGTGAAGGCCCAGACGCCGAAGTCGGCCACCGGGGTCTGCGATTCGAGCGAGAGGAGGTCCGCGCCCTCCGGTGCGTCCGCGAACGCGTCCCAGAAGACGCGCTCACATACCACGTCCGCGCGACGGTTGAACTCGCGGTAGAGGATGTGGAGCGCCAGGCTGGACATGCCCACGGCGTAGGTGTTCGGGTAGGCCAGCGCGACGGTGAGCTTGCCCCCGTGGTCTTTATGAATTGCGCCCGTCTCGTTTGCCAGTTGCGTGCGAGCGGACGCCGTTTGTTTCCAGCGACTCATGCAGTTCCTCAATACATATTCGAAACCCGTAGTGTAGCCCCTTGTGGGCGTCGCGGTATCAGACGCCCACAAGGGGCTACACTACGAGAGCTTCAACACCGACGCCCACAAGGGGTTGAAGCGAGCGCAGGGTGAAGTTGGCCGGTCACGTGCGACCGCCCGGCGATCAATCGCCGGACTACCTAACAGCGCCGGATCAATCCGGCTCGACGGGTCCCCACACGAGAGTGTAGGGCGCTTTTTCACCTTGCGGTGCGTTTAGATTACGAGCTTCAACACCGACGCCCACAAGGGGCTAGACTACGGGCTGATCTCAGGGCAGGTTGACGCTCCAGTTTTGAAGCCTGGCAATCACTCCATCGGGCACAGCGCCGAAGCCGTCCAACGCGGTCACGACGACGGCTCCCGCCTCACGCGTGGCATACCAGAGGCGCAGCGGCCAGAAAATGCGATCCGTTTCCGTGCTGGTCGGGCTGGTGACGGCGTTCACGCCCGCCCGGTCGAAGAGCCAGCGCGCCCGGAACAGATGCAGCGGATGGCTGACCAGCACCACCGAGCGCCAGCCGTTGCGCGACACGATCTCGGCGGCACGCTGCGCGTCTTCGTCGGTATTGGTTGAGCCGTCGGCCAGCCAGATGTTCTCACGCGGGACGCCCAGCCCGGCGATGAAGCGCCCGCAGACCGCCGCCGCCGAAAGCCGGTCGCCGGCATAGCCGCCGGTGCAGATGATGTTCGGCGCAATGCCGGCCTGCCACAGGTCTACGGCGTGATAGCTGCGGCTGGTCAGGTCAGAGCCGGGGCTGCCGTCTGCGTTCACCCGTGCGCCCAGCACGACAATCGCATCTGCCGGGCGGGCCTCATCGCGCCGGCCCAGGGCGTCAACCTGCCAGACGAGCACGGCAAAGGCTGCCAGCACAACGCCGATGACCAGCCCTACAGTCCGCACAGCGACGCCGACAGCCCGTCTCATAGGGGATATTATAGTGCAGAAACCCGGTTTCTGCGAGAAACCGGGTTTCCATGGATTTCTAGATCGGCTCGCACCCCAACCCGAAGAAGTGATTGGGGTTGTTGAATAGCCAGTCTTTCGCCAGCCCCAGCGCTTGCTCTTCTTCCAGCCAGTGACCCTCAACCAGCCCTGTCAGCGCCGCCGCGATGTTCCGGCGCGCCAGCGTCAGGTGGGCGACCACGTATTCGGGGGCGTCGAGATAGTCGCCGCCAAAGCCGTGAATTTTCGTGTGCGGCAGGGTGAGCACGGCGCGTTGCAGGAGTTCGATGCTGTACGCCGGGTCAATGATGTGCAGCCAGCAGAGATCCAGCGCTACATTGGGATAATTCTTGCCCAGGAAGAGGAAGTCGCCGAGATAGGGCCAGTTGCCGTGGAACAGGTCGAAGCGAACCTCGCGATGGAGTTCCAGCGCCGTGGTCAGGTGCGCGGCGTTGGCCTTCTCCACCCGATTGTAGATTCCCGACATGTGGCCCGTATGCAACTGGACCGGCAGCTCCAGATCGCGCGCGAAGCGCATGTACTGGTGGAACAGGAAGTCATTGAGCGGCTTGCTTTCGGGCCAACCCAGTCCGTTGAGCGGATCGGCCAGTGCCCGGTTGAAGAGCCGTTCGGCGTCGGCACGCGGCGGCAGGTCGTAGGCGAGGCTGCGCTCGTAGGCCGATTGGTCTTTCAGCCCCACCGCTCCCCGCTCGATCGCGCGCTGGAACACCCGATACACGGCTTCCAGATACTCATCCAGCGAGGTGACGTGCTGGTCTGCCAGGCCGCCAACTGTCTGGATTTCGCCCCAGGAGAGTTTGGTGGGATGGAAACCCGGCAGCGAGATCAGCAGACGCCACTTCGCGGGAAAGGTGATCTTGCCCGACAGGAAGTCCGCCATGCCGCCGGGTATCCAGCCGAGGACATCCACGAGCATGATCTCGATCCCGGCGTCATCAATGAACTTGAAGTAGGCCGCTTCATCCATGCCCGCCAGCTTCTCGGCCACGCGGTCGAGCGCGGCGCGCGTCATTTCGATTTCGCCATAGACCTCTTGCAGCACCAGTTTGGTGACACGCGCATAGGCGGTGTGCTCGGTGGCGCGCCAGAGTCGTTCAAAGGTGGGCCACTTGGCGTCGGTGGATACCTCATGATCGGCGAGTTTCTGTAGCTCGCGCGCCGGCACGCCGAAGGCCGCCGATTGCAGGTCGCAGGCCATATAACCGAAGATCAGCGCCGCGATCGGCTCTTTGTAGGGCGGCCTGTACGCGGGCCCGCACAGATGCTCATGGCAATCAATCACGGGCAGCCGCGTGATCTGGTCCAGCAGGTCATCGTAGAGTTGGGAGTTGGGATAGAGCATGGTCGCCTCCTTGAAGTATCTGGATTCTAGCACAATTAAGAGAAACCCGGTTTCTACGGCGAAGCCGGAAACCGGGTTTCTGAAGTTGCGGGTTTCTGAAGTTACGGGCTATTGCCCGGTCTTGGGCGGCAGGTTCGTCGGGATGACGCCCTGGTTCGCCTCGATCTCGTAGTCCTTGAGATCTGCTTCGCTCAGGAAGATGTCGGCGTTGCCGTGACAGGCGTCGCACGACGCGTTTTGCGGCGTGTTGCGCTGGATGTTGTGCGGCGTGGCGTATTTCCACGTCGGCAGCGCATCGAAGTTCGCTAACACGTCATCGCCGTAGAAGTCGAAGACAGTCGGGTCAACCGGGACGTGCCGTAGCACCACGTAGTTCCACGGGCGGTCTTCGCTCTTTTTCGGATTCAAGCCGATCTTGAAGGTCATGACGCTCGGCTCGATCTTGTAGTAGGGCACGCCTTCTTCGCTGGTCTGCACGTGGCAGCTATAGCAGCTTTTGTTTTCCACGGAGTGGCAGACCTGGCAGGCCAGCTTCTCGCCGTGGATGTTGTGCTGCATGATCTCGCCCTTGCCGGGCGCGACCTCGGGGTGACAATCGAGGCAGGCGGGCGAGGGCGGGCCGTCGTAACGCTCCGCTTTTTCGCCGGTCATGCCGTGCATCTCATCGCCGGTGTGGCACTTGAAGCAGGGCATACCCCCCTGGGTCCAGTGTACATCCGCCGGGACGCCTTCGTTGCGGCCGGTGTATTCGTTGTTGATCCGCGAGCCGTGACAGCCGGTGCAGGTTTTGGTGAACGCCTGCGTGGCCTTGAACTGATGGCCGCTGACCAGGCCGCCGCCCACGCTCGCGGGCTGGCTGACGTGGCAGTCGGCGCATGACGCGTGGCACGAGCTGCAATGGTTGGCCCGGGCTTCTTCCCACGCCGCGTGTGATTCGGGCGCGTCGCCGAGGCGCTGGTTGATGATGGTGTCGTAGCCGTGCGCGGTGAAGTGCAGGCTCTTGACCTGCGCCCCGGTGATTTCCTTGTGACAGGAACCGCACTTTTCGGTCACCATCTCCACCTGGGCGGTGACATTCTTGGTCATGCCCTCGTGGGCCGCTGCCATCTCCGCCGCATCGGTGCCGCCGTGGCACTGGGTACACGTGGCGACCTTCGCATGCATGTCGTTTTCGACAAACTTGACGGGATCAACGAAGACCTTTTGCCATGCCTCCACCGGAGGCACATCACCACCTCACCCTTCCCCGACGGAGAGTGTCTCCGCGGGGGGCTCCTCTACGGCAAGCTCTTGCAGTTTGGCCTCATCGGTGTGACAGGCGATGCAGTTGGTCGCATCGGCCACGACGACGGGGGCTGCGGTGGGTTCTTCGGTCGGCGCCGGTGTATCGGTGGGCGCAGGGGTATCGGTCGGTTCCAGGGTGGCCGTGGGTGGGACGGCCGTGGGTGGGACGGCTGTCGGTTCAGCCTGGGCGGGCGCCTCAGTCGGCGCGGGGGGCGCCTGCGTGGCCGCAGGAGCCGCGCCGCCGCAACCTGCGACGACGAACGCCAGGATGAGTAATGCCGGCAGCATCCACCCCGTGATTCGGGGATTCACGGTTCCTCCTTATCATATTATGCGCAATATTATGCCCGGACTACCGCTTGCTCTGGTGGGAGGCGGTAGTCCGGGCGATGCGTGGTTCTAGTGCTTGCGCAGTGCTGCGACGCCGGCGCCGCTCATGGCGACGGCCAGGATCAACAGCTCAACAGGGAACGCCCCACCGGTGGTGGGCAGGGTGGCCGGGGCAGCCGCGGCATCCGTGGTGGTTGCGACGACGGCCGGGGCGGCTTCCGCGGTGACCTCAAGCGGGTAGTTGCCGCTCTTGCTGACGTCCCACACGGGCACGGAAACGCCCGGGACGATGGCCCATGACGGCAGGCCGAAGGAGAGATTGTACGCGTCGTAGCCCAACATGCGCAGGCCGGCGACGGCCTGGCTGGCGGTCTGACCGCTGTAGCAATTGGCGACGATCGGCTTGTCGGTAGGCAGTTTCGCCAGTTCGGCGGTGGTGAAGGCGGTCTTGATGTTCGCGTTGACCGCGCCGTTGATGTGACCGAGGGCGTAGTCTTCCGGCGAGCGGAAGTCAAGGATGACCGGGTCGTTGTCGGTGTCGCCGTCGTTCAGGTTGGCGAACAGGTCGGCAGCCTTCATATTCTTGGTGCCGCCGGAGAAATAGGCGTTCGCGGCTGCGGAGACGGTGTCGCCCAGCGGCGCGGGGGCGGCGTTCTCACCCGAGAGGGTGGCTGCTTCGGTGACAACCGGGTAGTTGCCGCTTTGCGCGGCGGTGAACGGGTAGGTCACTTTGTCGTTCGTGCCCCAGCTCCCGATGCCATAGAGCAGGCTGTAAGCGTCGTAGCCGAGCATCCGCAGGGCGGCGACAGCCTGGCCCGAGGTCTGGCCGCTGTAGCAGTTGACGACGATCTGGCGATCCATGGGCAACTTGGCGAGTTCGGCGGGGGTGAAGAGGGTCTTCACGTCCACGTTGTTCGCGCCCTTGATGTGGCCGTTGGCGAAATCCGCCGCGGCGCGCACGTCAATCAGGTAGGGGTTGTTGGTGTCGTCGCCGTCGTTCAGGTTGGCGAAGACATCGGCGGACTTGATAGTCTTGGGGCCGCCGGCGTAGTACTGCTCGGCCGCCGGTTGGACGGGGCCATCGGCGAACGCCACAGGGACGACCAGGCCGACAAGCAACATCGCAACCAGGGTAACAAAAAGAATCTTACGCTGCATCGTGCATTTCTCCTTCTTTCCGGTGATTTAGTGACGGAGACTATGTGTTATCCGTCACAATTGTTATATAGGCCCGCGCAAATATGGATGCGGTCGGGCTTGGGGGCATTATAACAAACAAACCGGTTTGCGCAAATTAGAGCAGATGGGCCGGGAAGATGAGGGTGGGTGAGCAGCCGGCGCGGTGTGTTGTTGAGATGTAAAAACCGATCCGCCGGTGGGTTTCTACCGGTGGATCGGTTTTATCTGTCGCGGTTGATAACGGACGGAGTTGTGACGGCTATGTGCGTGTGATGGGAAAATACATGTAGACCATCGGGCTTGTGGGGTATTCCGGCGGGTAGTACTCGAAACTGGGGCCATCCACGGGCGCGTATTCCAGTTGGCGCGGCAGCCACGAGCGGTAAAATTGATCAATCACGGGGCCGATGGCGTCCGCATTCTCGGCGGGGACAACGGCATAGGTCTGCGCTGGGATCCGCCAGCGTACCATCTCTTTGGGCAGCAGCGAGATCGCTTTGACCTCGACGCCGGCGAGATACTCGAATTCGTCGTTGCGACAGCCGGGGCAACCTCGGGCTACGCCGTAAATTGCGTCGGAGTCTGAAGACGAAGCCAGCTCGGAGCGGCGCGCGAGAAAAGCTTCCCAGAGTGCGGCTAACTCGCCGTTGGCGTTGGCTCCGGCGTAACGCAGCCCGGCGACGTGAAACGGGGCGACATCCACGATCACCGGCTCGGGGGAAACGACAGGCGTAATCGTCAACGCTTGCATGGTATTTGCTCCTCACAGTAGATAGTGAGCCGGTGGGGAGCGACGATGTGGCAGGAATCACCGGAAGCTCATGAGATTAGTATAGGATACTTGAGCGCAATTTGCAAGTACCAATTTTGTGCAGTGTATATTCGTCATGTGTTGACTCCGGACAGCGCGCGGCGTGACGCTTGACAACTGTACAAAAGCTGTGTTAGATTTGCACATTACTTGATCTGTTATTTGGGGAGACATATGCGCATAGCCAAACCGTCTGACGCGATTGTGTGTGCGTGCCGAGCGCCTATCTGTGTTGCTGCGCTCCTGGTTGCTGCGCTCCTGGTTTTGGCGGCATGCAGTCCGGCCGGGTCTGCGGTGGGGCCGCTCCCCACGGCTACGCCTCTACCGCCCTCTCCCACGCCTCCGCCTCCGTCAACTGCCTCGCCACTGGGTGTGGCGCTGCGGCTTACCAGTTCTGACGACGCGCTTGTTGGCCGCGTGATTGACGGTAACGCACTCTACCTGACGGCGGAATTCTCCGGGCCTACTGAAACAGCTCGCGCCGTCGCTTTTGCGCTTGATGATCAGCCGGCGATCGCACAATGTACGATTCCCGCCGGCGCCGCAACCTGCACGGCGGCGATTCGCGCCGAGGGCTGGGCATGGGAAGCGGGCAAGCGGGTGTCCATGCGCCGAGTATCGGCACAGGCCTCCGGTGACCTGCCATTGACGGCTGAGGTAGAGATCCCGGTTGCGCCTCGCCCGCTGGTGTTGGTCCACGGGCTGAACTCCGATCACACCTCATGGGTCCGTTGGATCGAGCCTGGCGGGTATCTCCAGGAAGTGGGCTTGCCCGGGTACGCAATAGACGATGAGCAATTTGGGACGCGCCGGATGAATACCGGCGACCCCAGGAAACCGCTCGCGGCGACTTTCAGCATTGCCGAGAACGCCCGGGTGCTGGCAGACTACATCGAGGCGGTCCGCGCCAATACCGGCGCCGAGCGCGTCGATCTGGTGGGTCACAGCCTGGGCGGGTTGATCTCCCGGTACTATATTCAAAACCTGATGCCAATGGCCACTGCCGAGGGCTTACCCGATACGCCTGCCGTTAACCAGTTCATTATCGCCGGTACCCCCAACGGCGGCACTGCCTGTGGGCGGCCCGGCGCAGCGCTCCGGCTCTTTTCTCCCGCTACCAGCCAGATCACCCCCGAGTATCTGGCGCAGGTATTCAACCCGGTTGTCCATGATCGCCGAGGCGTGCCTTTCTTTGCTATCGCCGGCGATGCTGTGAAAGAGACTGCCATTCGCTGTAGCGCCCTGCCCAGTGACAGTCTAGTCTCGGTGGAGAGCGTGCTCAACGGCATTTCTGTCATGCCCGATCGCATCGAGGCGAAGCATTCCGAGCTGAATAACGGCCGCCCCGCCTTCGAGCGCATCCTGAGTCTGCTAGCGCGCTCACCCGGTGATTACCCGATCACGGTGAAGGGTGAGACAACACCCGGCGACAACCCCGAACTGCTGGTGCAGAGCACGTTGGTTCAGGGCGGCACGTTGGAGGCCGGGAAGACGATCAGCGTGACGATTCCTATTGACCTGGCGCGTGAGGCCAGTTTCATGCTCTATGCCCCCGGTAGTACGGTCACGATGCAGATCAAGACGGTAGCCGGAAAGATTCTGACTGAGGAAACCCCGAAGACGAACCCCAAGGTGAGCTTCGAGCGTGTGTTGGAGCCTTCGATGCCTCTTTCGCTGGGATATGGCGTGATTGATCCTAAGGCCGGCCCGTGGGAGATCGGCCTGACTGCTTCCGAGACGCCGCCTGGCGGCGGGCCATTCGCCGTGATGGCGACGGTGGAGAGCGACCTGCGCATGAGCGCCGGGGTCGCACCGGGGACCGTCACAATTGGGCAGCCGGTGATGCTGAACGCAACACTGCAAGCGCCGGAAGCCCCGCAAGAGGTACAGGCCGTGGCGCAGGTGCGGCTGGAGGGAACCGACACAGAGGCCGTCGAGATCTCCCTGGAGCCGGGCAGCGATGGGGTCTTCACGGCCGTCCTCACCCCCGACCGCGCCGGCGACTGGACGGTTGTCGTGGCTCTCGCGGGGCTGGATGCAGTCGGCAACCCCTTCGAGCGTCTGTCAGTGCTGGGCTTTCAGGCCCAATGACCCCTATTTGAGGAGCGTGCAGGATGCAAGTGGCCCCTGGGATACATAGCATGTGGCAGAAGAACGGCGCGTATGTCCATGCCTTTTTGTTGGATGACGGCCAGGGTTTGACCCTCGTGGATACCCTGTTCGATACCGACGCGCATCGTATTCTGGCCGAGCTGGAAGCGATGGGCAAAACGCCGAAGGACATCAAGCACATCATCATGACGCACGCGCACCGTTCGCACCTGGGAGGGCTGGCGGTGCTGCAGCAGCTCAGCGGCGCGCCGGTGTATGCGCATGAGTGGGAGTCGGATCTGATTGCCGGCGAGCGCGAGGCGCAGCAGGTATCGTGGCTGCCTCATCCGCCGTACCGCACCTGGCCGTTGCAGGTCATCTTGAATCTCGGTATCGGCCATCATCCGCCGGTTAAAGTTGATAACTTCATTCACGATGGCGATCGGATTGGCCCGCTGACGGTGGTGTACGCGCCGGGGCATTCACCCGGGCATCTGGCCTTCTGGTGGCCCGAGCGCCGCGCGCTGATCGCGGGGGACGCCGTATGCACGTGGCCCAGTTTCCGCCTGGGGTGGCGCGGCTTCACGCTCAACCGCAAACAACACGGGCGTTCGCTGCACAGGCTGGCCGAGCTGGATTCAGAGGTGTTGTGTGTCGGACACGGCGAGCCGTTGAGCACGGGCGGGGCGCAGCAGATCCGAGCGGCGCTGGATGCGCAGGGATGAAGGGAGGCCAGACATGACGGGTGAAGCGACGCGCATCACGCGGCGCACATTGCTTAAAGGGGTCGGGTTGGCCGCGGTGGCCGGGACGCTCGGCGCATGCACCACGAATGCTGATCCATCGGTGGTGGGCGGCGGCGTGTTCCGCGGCCTGGTGCGCGAATACTGGCTGCAAATGGAGAACCATCCCTGGGACGCCGCGCCGTGGAATCTCGACCGGGCGGCCGGTGAGCCGCTGGCGTCCGGCGCGGGTCCCTATTTGCCCACAACAGAGGACGTGCTGCTCATCCGTCGCTATGCGGCCAACTGGTCGGCCCCGATGGATGCTCCGGTCAATGCATGGGACCTGACCGAGCCGGACCCAACGATCACAGGCGGAGGGTTGCCCGGCGCTGTCTTGAGCGCCCGGGTCGGCGACCGCCTGATCGTGCACTTCCGCAATGCCGACGAACGCGCCGGTAAGACGGAGGCGGAACGCACGCATAGTTTATACGCTCATGGGATGCAGCGCGAGGCGTTGTATGACGGGGTGTATCCGCTGTCGCCGGCGGACGCGGCGCAAGGCGGCGCGCGCGGCGATCGTATTCCGCCGGGTGGGTCTTTCACGTATGTTTGGACCTGCCCCCAGCAGGCTGCCGCGGGGACCTGGCTCTACCATGACGCGTCGGTGACGGGGTGGCGCGCGGGCGAAGGCGCGTTCGGCGCGCTGGTGATCTGGGCGCCCGGCGAGCCGGAAGGCGACCCGCCGTCCGGCGCGGTGCGCAGCCCCGGCGATACGTCCACGGTTTTCGCCGCGTTGCCCACGCCGCCGCAGCGGGGCGACTACTTGCTGGTCTTCCAAGAACTGCCGGGGGTCGGGTTGTGCCTGAATGGCCGCCGCGGATTGGGCAGCACGCCGGCATTGCTGGCCGCTCCCGGCACGCGCATGACCGTGCGCGCATTGAACGCCACGGATACGCCCCTCGCTTTCTACATCGCCGGGCACCGCTGGGAACATGCCGGTCGCTCGACCGACGTGGAGTTGATCGCGCCGGGCGCGGGGATCGGACTTTCGATCCTGTCGGGTTCTCTGGCCGGGGGCGGCGGACTCGGCGAGTGGTTGATCACCGGGCGAACAGGCAGCCAGGCGGTACACGGTTCGCTCGTCGTGACCGAGGGCGGCGCGGTCATGCTGGCGTCGGGCTGAAGAAAGGAGAGCAACAATGGA
Source organism: Anaerolineae bacterium (assembly GCA_038214535.1). Taxonomy (GTDB): domain Bacteria; phylum Chloroflexota; class Anaerolineae; order CG2-30-64-16; family CG2-30-64-16; genus JBBQRS01. The sequence continues at coordinate 2,728 of JBBQRS010000014.1, read as the reverse complement.
CGAACCGTATGTGCCCACCCCACTGGGGATGCGCCTCTGGGGAGTGATCGGCGCGGCCGTGGCGGCGCTCTTCGCCGTCTGGATGTTCTTCTTTCCACAGCTTGTGGCGCCTTTCTTTGCATGGGTGGCCGAGCCGCGCCTGACCCAGGTGTTCATCGGCGCGGGCTACATTTTCCGGACGGTCTTCTTTCTTTGTTTCGTCTTCGGCGGCAATTGGCTGCGGATGCGGTGGGCGTTCTGGGGCAACCTGGCTTTCACGGGCACGCTGCTGTTGGCGACGCTATGGCATGCCGATGAAATGAGTTGGCGCTATCTGGTGGCGCACCTGTGGATCATCTTCTACACCTTCGAGCCGATCTCGATGATCTTCCTGGCGCCGATGTCCGCCGAGACGCGTGCGTTGCATCTGCACAGCGGCGGGCCGATGCTACCGTGGTTCAAGCGGTTCTTGATCCTGGTGGTGGGGGTGTTATTCCTCTTCGGCGCGTTGATGGTCATCAACCCGATCTGGCTCGACCTGCGCTGGTCGTGGGATCTGAACGAGTTCGACGCGCGCATCATGGCGGCGTGGTTCAACGGTTGGGCGGTGTGGCTGGGGACGATCTACTTCGTGCGTGACTGGGATGAAGGCCGGTTGGGCGTGTTTCTGGCGATCCTGTTCGGCGCGGCGGTATCGGTGAGCAGCCTGATCTTCCTGCCGCTTTTCAACGACCGGCACGCCACGCGCGGCTTCATCGGCGTCGCCATCCTGTTCACCGTCGGGCTGGCGTTCTTTGCCTGGCGGCAGGAACGCGCGCGGCCGCGCGGTGCTTGATTGCACCGGGCCAGCCGATCTGCAAGCCTATGCTGACACGGACTCACAGATGGGGCGAAAGTGGTTTGGTCTTATGATGACGCGAGATAGCGTGTAAGAAACTGCGCCGGGGTGAGCACGTCCACATCACCGCGTGCGGTGGGCGGGAAGTGCGCCGCGTTGCCGGTGACGAGGGTTGCGCCCGAGTGAGCAGCGACTTCAAGAAAAGGTAGATCGTCGGGGTTGGGGAGCGCCGGTGACAACGGTCTTGCTGTGACCGGTTCGCCCGTCGCCATCAGATAGGCCAGCAAGTCGGCGACATCATCCGGCGCAAAGCCGAATTTCGGTCGCGCCAGCACTTCCGTATACTCGGCCAGGATGCGATCATCATACGCCAGACGGATATCACCGGTCAGCGCGAGGTCGAGCACGCGCGCCGGCGGGCCGAAGGGCGAAAGCAGCGCCGAAACCCGGATATTGGTGTCGAGGACGACCAGCATCCGGCCTACTCTCCGCTGAGCGCGGATCCGGGCGCGCGCCGCGCGCTGCGCAGTTCGGCGATCTCCGCCTCGATCTCGTCCTCCGACAGCCGATCCAACCCGCTCTCCGCGGCAGCGCGGCGCATGCGCGAGACCGCGGCCAGCGCCCGCGCGCCGCGCAGCGCGGCGACGGTCTCCTCCACGTTTTCTTCGTTGACATCGCTGATGATGGCGACCGGCCGCCCGTTGGAGGTGAGGATCAGCTCGCCTTGACGGCGTAGCTTGTCCCACACCTCGCCGGGTTTCAAGCGCAAATCGCGGATGGTGACGTATTCCATGTTGCCCTCCCGTAGTCCGATTGGACTACGGGGTTAGTTTACGCTGGAATGGGCGCGGCGTCAAGGAAGTGGGCCAACACAGATGTGAGACACAATGCTACAAGGGAACGGAATTCATGCAGGGATGAAGCGATGTGATGATCTCTACATCCAGTTCTTTAGTCTTTGTTTGTTCTTCCTCGTGTTTGGACAAAACTGAATATATCGGGACTTCGTCAACCCAAACCATTATGGGAAGGGCTACATTCGCAGAGCAACGCTGTATAGTCTACCCTGATCGCGATACAAATTTAGATCTGCTGGATGAGAATGCGTCAGATCTGCTTTGAACCGAACTTCGCTTACGCCAGGCGGTACCTCTTTACAGACGCTTGGAATGTTGTTACAGTCGTAGAATGCCAAAGACTGTACAGCTAACTCATAATCGAAGCGTTCGTCATTTGCTGAGCGCCAACTGCTTCCAAGTGTGAGTCCTACCACTTTATCTAGACGGAACTGTAATTCGGGTTTGGAGACGCGCGCGCGAATGCGTTCAATCAATTCTGTCACGCTTGTTCCACCGCCTGCGCGTTCCACAAATAGCGATGCGAACAACACGGTTGTTCCTGCTGGAGGTGTGAGTTGGGTGAGTGAAAAGTAATGCTGACGCACGCGCCCGCTGCTACTCTTAATTTCCAGCCGCTGAAAACCATGGCTAAAGTCAAACTCATCTTTCGGTGTGAGGTGCCAGCTACTCAACATGAAGGCAGGATCGTTTGTTCGCACAATGCATAGGAGTTCGGCCCAGAGGCCCTGCACGGATTTATGCGGAGGCTGTGTCATTTGGTGAAACAACTCGACAAGTTTTTCAATGGCTTCGGTCACATTATGCTGAGTGGGTGACTGCCCGATCAGGCCAACAATCGGAATCGCGACTGTCAAAAAATAGTTATGAAGTTTCCAGTCGCCTCTTCGGCAACGGATGACACTAAACTCCCTAGGTTCTGTTGATATTTGGTGTAGAATGTTCTCGAAGAGGGAAACACCATGGCAACAGTGCGACTACAAGATGATGCGTGGGCCAAAATTCTGGCCTTCCTGCGTGCCGATGCACGCGTTTACGTCGGCAACGAAGACGC
>JBBQRS010000013.1:0-60476 GCA_038214535.1 Anaerolineae bacterium | reverse complement strand
GTAGGTGCGACTGCCGAGCGTTTCGAGTGAACGCGCGAAGGGCAGCGTGGCCTGGCTGACCGCGAGAATCGCGAGAATGAACGCGGCCGAATAAAGCACGTCCACGAACGTTTCGCGATGGGCCAACCATTCCGTCGAACGCCGCGCCATCAGCTCCCATTCGATCATGCCGATCGGGATCAGCGCGACCGTGGCGACAATCAACCCCGTCCGGTATTTGTCGAGGAACGCCTTGAGGGCGGACAGATGGAAACCGGCGACGATGCCGCTCGAAAACGCGAAGATCCGCGTGATGAAGAGCCATTTCGGGACCAACTGCCCCAGGGCGATCAGTTGTGGGTTTTGTGCGCCGAGCAAGAGCGGATAATAGGAAACCATGACGGCGAGTTGGATCAGCCCCGTGATGACGAGCAACGTGATCGGCTTTTTGCGGGCCGCGGGAATCAGGAACGGCGCCAGCAGATAGAGTTGAATCAACAGCGGGACGTAGTAGTACGCCGGGCTGACGCTGCCGGTGAGGTACATCTGCGCGTAACCGAGCAAACCGGGGCGACGGCCCTGCACGAAGGCGAGGGCGAACAGCACGAGCGTCCATAAGGTATACGGAATCAGCAAGTTCTTGATGCGGGCGGAAACGGAACTCCAGGCCAGGGTGCGTTGGGCGCGCCCGGTGGCGAAGGCCACGAAGAAGCCCGAGATGAACATGAACGCCGGAATCGCGAAGACGGTGATCTGCTCTTCGGCGCGCAGGAGCCAGTAGGAGAGGCTGCCCGTTGGATCGGCGCTCGCCGCATCTGCATAACGATGCGCCCAGGAAAACATGGCAATGAACCCGAGACCGGCTGCATGGAAGATGATGACGGCGAAGATGGCGAGTCCGCTCAGATAGAGTAGGCGTCGTACCACGATGGGGCCTTTCCGCGATGTCGGCAGCGATGATGTGAGCGTCGCAATGGCCGCCCACGCCGGTTATTGTAGTTGGCTGAGATAATCCGCCAGCGCCCTGACGCTTTTGAAGTTCTCGTAGGTGACGTCTTCGTCGGGGACGCGCAGCCCAAAGCGTTCGTCCACGAAAGCGACGATCTGCAGGATGCCCAGTGAGTCAATTGTGCCGTTGGCGAGCAGGTCGTCATCGGGCGAGATGGTGGATTTGCGGTCGCGGATGAGGTCGTTCTTGATGTAGTCCATGAGGACGGTCTCTGTGCCTTGAGTCATTGTCGGTTGCTCCTTTTGGTTGTGAATGTGAAGGGTCTATCAGCTCGTAGTCTAGCCCCTTGTGGGCGTCAGCGACGGGCACGAGGCCCTAGACTACGGAATTTCCCTAACCGAAGATATACCGATAGTAGCGCCGGAACGGCGAATGGTCTACCAGCCACATCAGCCCCAGCGAGGCGATCAACGTGGCGGCGATCAGCAGCGGTTGTAACAGAAGCTGGTGCGGCAGCAGGCCCGGCAGCAGGCGACTGATCGCTTTGGCCGCAATGATGATGCCCAGCGTGTGAACCAGGTAGATCCCAAAAGAACGCACGCCCAGCTTTTGCAGCGCATCGGCCACGTGGGGCGCCAGCGCGCCGCCGCCGAGGAAGGCCAGGATGATCGCACCGGAATAGAACTCATCCGACAGGGTCCGAAACTGACCGGTCCACGGGGCGGGCGCGGCGCGCGTTAAGGTCTCCCATTCTACCATGCCGGCAACGAACATGACAGGCGTAGCAATCAACACCATTCGATGCACCTGGTCTACCCAGGTTCGGAAGGGCGCGACATGGGTTCCGGCGATGATGCCGATTGCGAACCAGAAACACATGCCGGGGAAGAACCACGCCGGCGTCAGCGGGTCGAGGGCCTGCGTTAGCGTGCTCGTGGGGGCCAGCGCCTTGAGATAGATGGCGAGTATGGCCGTCAGTTGCAGGATCAGCGCGCCGGCTAACAACCATTTCCAACGGCGTTGCGCCAGAAGAACGAGAAACGGCGCAAGCAGATAGTACTGGATCAGCAGCGGCACGTAATAGAAGCCCGCGGCTGCGCCGCCGAAGGCAATCCTGCGCGCGTAGGAAATCGGCGCGTAGACCGACCCCAGCGTCGCATCCAGGACGAGATAAACGGCAGACCATAGCAGGTATGGGATGACCAGCATCTTGATCCGGCTGCCGACGATGCTCCAGACGCCGGAGACAGACGCCGTCTGCGCCGTCAGGCCCAGCGCCGTCGGCGCACGGACGGCGTTCGTTTCAGGCGCGCGGACTGCACGGCTTAGCGCGAAGGCGGCGAAGTAGCCCGACACGAAGAGGAACGCCGGCACGGCGAAGGCGGCGAGACCCTCACCGGCGCGCAATAGCCAGTAATCGAAGCTGCCCACGGCGGCGAAGCTCGGTACGGCGACGGGGCTATAGCGGTCAGCCCACCAGATGAGGGCAATGAAGCCCCATCCGACGGTGTGATTGAGCACCACCCCCAGGATCGCCAGGCCGTTGAGCAGCAGCAGGCGTCGAACCATCAGTCTATCGGCACAGAAGTCAATTGCGGCTTGAACAGGTGGTGCTCCGACGCTTCGACTTTTTTGATGTACTCGCGCATGGCGTCGAGCACGGGCACTTGCTTCCGGTCGAAGACCAGGCCCTGGAGGAGTTCCTGGATTTGCGTGCGATGCTCCTTCGATTGGATGAAATGGGTGAAGAGCGGCAGGAGCTTGTAGTAGAGCCGGATGAACTCGTACCAGACCTGGACACCGGAGAGCAGGCGGTCTTCATAGGGTTGGAAGATGGCCTCGCTGAAATCGTCCATCTCGAAGGCGCGCCGGATTTGTTCGGAGGCCAGTTTGGCGCTGAACAGGGCGACGCTGACGCCCGATGAGAAGATCGGATCCACGAAGCGCGCGGCGTCACCGACGAGCAACCAGCCATCGCCGACGAAACGTTGCATCTTGTAGCTGTAGTCGGCCTCGGTTTTGAACGCGTTGATTTGTTCGGCGGGCGCCAGGGCCGCGCTCAGCGCCGGGTTCGACCGGGCGTAGGTGTTGAAGAACTCGGCGACGTCGTTGTGGCTTTGACGGAAGACCTCACGTTCGGCGACCACACCGACTGAAGTGATCTCGTCCGTGATGGGGATTTGCCAGGCCCAGCCACGTTCGACAGGCAGGAAGTAGATGTGGATGTAATCGCCCGTGTCGGTTTCGCTGCGTTTCATGCCCTTGAACCAGGTGTGAACCGCGTATTGATTGAAGATGGGATCGTTGTCTTTGATGCCCAACTGCCGCCCCAGCACGGTGTTGCGCCCGCTGGCGTCTACCACGATGGGCGCGTGCAGATCGAACTCCGCCTCGCCGACCTGGGCGCGCACGCCCACCGCTTTGCCATCCTCGATGAGCACCTGCTTGACGCGCACGCCTTGATATACTTTTGAGCCGAGGCTTTCGGCATGTTTGAGGAGCAGATGGTCGAACTTGCTGCGATCCACGTGGTAGGTGTAATCTTGGTCAATGCCGTAATGGGGCCACTCCTTGAACGGGATGGATAGCTCGTTCCCGCTGAAGGCGTGCCAGGCCGCGCCGAACTTCTTCACGAAGCCCTCGCGCTCCATGGTTTCCAGGAAGCCGATCTCTTTGAAGGGCACGAGCGTGGAGGTGACCAGGGATTCGCCCACGTGCGGGCGCGGGTGATTGGCCTGCTCAAGGATAATATTGTCAATTCCGGCCAGAGAAAGATAGCTGCCCAGGGTCGAGCCTGCCGGCCCACCGCCGATGATGATCACATCGCTCATTTTTGAAATACCTTTCGCAAGTTGCCGCCGGTGCGACGGCCAACCATGAGACGCCGTTCGCCGCTGGCCGCGCGATGAGCGTCATTCTGAATGGGGAGCGATGATGGAAGTGATGCAATTATGAATTTGATTGATCGGCGAGCGCGCGCCGGTCAATCTTGCCGGTGGACGTGCGCGGGAACTCCGCGACGATCTCGATGCGCGCCGGGATCGCATACCAGGGCAGGCGGCTGTTGAGATGCTCGGTCAGGTCTTCGGCCGTGGGCGTCGCGCCCTCTTTGGCGGTGACGGCCGCGTAGATCAGGTTAGTGCCCTCCCCATCCGGGTCGGGCATGGCGTAGACGGCCGCTTCCTGGACCGCGGCGTGGCCCAGCAGCGCGACTTCGATCTCGTCCAGCTCGACGCGATAGCCGCGCGTCTTGATCTGGCGATCCTTGCGCCCCAGGAACTTGAGGTTGCCGTCCGGCATCTCCAGCACGAGATCGCCCGTGTGATAGTACGGCTCGGTGTAGCCGGGGTGAAACGCCCGGTGGAACAGGCCGCGCTCGGTCAGCTCGGGGCGGCCCCAGTAGCCGCGCATGACGATGGGGCCGCGAATCAGCAACTCGCCCGGCGCGCCGGGGGCGACGGGCCGGTTGTCGGCGTCTACGATCAGCGCCTCCGCGTTGGCGCAGGCCACGCCGATGGATACCGGCTCGTCCGTGTCAGCGGGCACGGTGTCCACGTGGTAATAGGTGCAGACGTTGGTCTCCGTGGGGCCGTAGAGGTTGCTGAACCGGACGTGCGGCAGGGCGGCCATCAGTTGACGCAAGTATTTGGTCGGGAAGACTTCGCCCGCGAAAAGGAGCCAGCGCAAGTTCGAGAGGTCGCGCGCACCGACGTTGCCGCGCAGGAGCATCTGCGTGAGGGCGAACGGCACGGAGTACCACACGCTGATGCGTTCATCCTGCATTAGTTTGGAGATGCTGGCCGGGAAACGCGTCACGGCCTCGGGGATGACCACGGTCGTCGCCCCGGCCAACGCGCCCGCGAACAGGTCGAAGGTGGAGAGATCGAAGTGCAGCGGCGCATGGTTGCTGAGGCGGTCATCGGGGCGCAGGCCATACGCATCTGCGGCCCAGCGCGCGAAGGCCAGCCCGCTGCGATGCGTGTGCATGATCCCCTTGGGGTCGCCGGTCGAGCCGGATGTGTAGAGGATGTAGGCCAGGTCTTGCTCGATGGGTTGCGTGGGCGTTCCGCTTGCCGGCATCGTCGCGACATCGGCCCAGCTTGCGACCCGGACGGGCCAACTGTCGTCGGGTGTGACGCCGACGAGGAGCTCCAGGCCCGGCGCAAGGTCGAGCATCTCGCGGAGCGCGGCGGCTTTGTCGTCGCGCGAGATCAGGCAGCGGATGCCGCAATCGCGGATGACGAACGCGAGGCGCGCGACGGGCGCGAACGGATCCAGTGGGACGTAGGCCGCGCCCGCCAGCATGATGCCATACAGGGCAATCACCGATTCCAGGCTCTTGTTCATGTAGATGCCGACCCGGTCGCCGCGGGCGACGCCGCCCTCGGTCAGGAAGCGAGCCAGTTGCGCGGCGCGCTCGGCCAGGGTGGCGTAGGTCAGCCCGGCGCCCGCGAAGCGAAGGGCCTCGTGATCCGGCGTTCGGCTCGCGGCTTCGGTGATAGCGTGGGGCAGGAGATAGATCATGGTGCTTATAGCCCCAACAGGCGGGCGATGATGTTGCGCTGGATGTCGGAGGTGCCGGAATAGAGCGTGCCGCCGATGGCATCGCGCAGGTCGCGTTCCACTTCGAACTCGGTCATATAACCGTAGCCGCCGTGGATGCGGATGGCGTCCAGGCTGGACTGGACGAAGGCTTCGCTGATGTAGAGCTTGGCCAGGGCCGCGTCCAGCGGCGCGGGTTTGTCCTGCTTCTTCTGCCATGCGACCCGATAGAGGATGAGGCGCGCCGTTTCGAGGCGCACCTTCATGTCCGCGATGCGGTTGGCGACGGACTGGAACTTGCCGATGGGCTGGCCGAATTGCTCGCGCTCACGCGCATACTGGATGGATTCCTCCAGTTGGCGCTCCATCGCGCCGACGTGGCTGCCGAGGATGCACGCGCGCTCCCACTCCATCGAGTGATTGAAGATGCGCGTGCCGACGCCCTCTGCCCCGAGCCGATTCTCCTCGGGGATGAAGCAGTCTTCAAGGATCACTTCGCCCATCGGCGCGGTGCGCAGGCCCATCTTGTGCAGGTCGCGGCTGACGGTGAGGCCGGGGGTGTCGCGCTCGATGATGAACCCGGTGATGCCCCACATCCCCTTGCCGGGGTCTACCGTGGCGAAGATGACCGCCAGATCGGCCACGGGCGCGTTGGTCACGAACATCTTGCTGCCGTTCAGCACGTAGCCGCCCTCGCGGCGCTCGGCGCGCGTGTGCAGGCTATAGGCGTCGGACCCGGAGTCCGGCTCCGACATGCCGTGCATCCCGATCCGGTCGCCGTTGCAGAGGCCGGGCAGGTATTTGCGCTTTTGCGCCTCCGTGCCGAAGGCCAGGATCGGCATCTGGACGCTCCAGAGCTGGGCGTTCATGGCGAAGATGAGGCCGTTGTCTCGGCTGCCGTAGCCCAGGCCCTCCATCGTGAGCATGGTGGTGAGGATGTCTTCGCCCGCGCCGCCATACGCTTCGGGGATGGGCAGGCCGAGGATGCCGAAGCGGGCGCACTTGCGCCAGTTCTCCAGCGAGAACGCGCCTTCCTGGTCGCGCTCGACCAGCCCGTCATTCAGCTCCTTGCGGGCGAACTCGATGACGGCTTTCTTGTATGCGAGTTGTTCGTCTGTCCAGGAGAAATCCATAGCACTCTTTCAATCCGATGAGATAGGGTTACTTCGCCCGGAACCACGTGGTCGTGGGGTCGGTCATGAAGAAGGTCATGAGCATGTCCGCGACTTTGAGCGCGCCGGATGACGAAGGATGGGTGCAGTCCCGCTCCATGTCCGGCCCGAGCCAGGTTTGCCCGTCGGCCCTGGGGTTTTCGCCGTCAATCCAGAGATAGGGTCCCCAGGTGATGTAGGGCGCACGCACCGCGCCGAGCTTGGGGTCGAAGTTGAGCGCCGGGTCATTGCGAAGCTGCTTTTCGACCAGCCACTTGACGGCGAAACCGGTTTCGTAGGCCAACGGCTCGGGGCTGAGGCCGCGGAAATAGGTGTAGGAGCGCGTCCGGCTGGAGAAGTAGATGATCTTCAGGTTGGGGAACTCGGCCAGCAGGTTGTGTGTGATATCCTCCAGCGCCTTCTCCAACTCCTCGGCTTTCGCGGGGAACTCTCCGCCACGGGTCAAGGTTTGCTTGACCCAGACGACCTGGACCTGCTCCGGCGAGAGGTTGCGCTTTTTCAAGCCGCCGAGGAGCTGCGGCCAGGGTCGCCCTTGCGGGTCGGCCCATTTCTCCGCGGTCTGGCCGGACAACGCGCCGTTGAAGATCACGAGATTCGGGTTCAGGTCTTTGCGGGCTTTTGCCAACCGCTCGAACTGGCCGAACTCGATGGCGGTGTTGGACATGCCGACGGAGATGAAGACGATCTTGCCTTTTGGATCGGGTCGTCCCTGGGCGTCGAGCGGCTGAATCTGCTTCGCCGCGGCGATGCCGGCGGCTGCGTGAGCGGGCGGCCTGACGTTCGACCCACCCGGATAGAGGCCGCCCGTGAAGCCCGTGGGGCCGCCTTCCATGCGGACGTATTCCGATTTGCCCAGCTCGGTCAACGGTTTGGCGACCGGCTTGAAGGGTTCGGCGCACGTGGGGCGCGTCGGTTGCGGGGGCTTCGTGGGGCGCGGAAGCGGCGTGGGACGCGCGACACGCGTGGCCTGCGCCTGCGGCGTGCCTTGCGGGGCACGCGTGGCCGCCGCCGGATAGCCGGAGGTTGCGCCGACGAAGTTGCCCGCGCTGACGACCGCGGACGCGAGACCGGTGATCGCGAGTGCGGCGAGGATCACGACGGTGATCGCAAGCGGCGTCCGTTTCCGGCGCGGCTCCGAATGCTTATTTTTCATCATTTCGCTCCTCTACTTCTGGTCACGAAACCAGTTTTTTGTCAGGGAGTCTGTGGTGTAGAACGCCATCAGCATATCTGCCACGGTGTCAATGCCCGCGGACGATGGGTGCGTGCAATCCTGAGTGAGATTCGCGCCGGGCCACACCCGGCCATCGGCGCGCGGGTTCAAGCCGTCAATCCACAGGTAGGGTCCCCACGAGAGATAGGGCGCCGTGACCGGGCCGTTCGCCGGGTCATCGTTCAGCGCCGGGTCGCCGTTGATTTGCCCTTCGATCAACCACTTGACGGCGAAGCCCGTTTCATAGGCGGACGGTTCGGGACTCAGGCCGTGCTCCATGTTGTACGAACGCGTGCGGCTGGACAGGAACACGATCTTGAGATTGGGAAAGCGTGCGTGCAGCAGGTGGACGATGGTCGTGAGATCGCCCTGAAGCTGAAGCGCCAGGTCGGGGAACGCGCCGCCCTGCGCGTAGGTCAGCTTGATCCAGACGACCTGCACCTGCGCGTTGGTGAGATGGTTCCGACTCAACGTGGCATCGAGCGCCGTCCAGGGTACGCCGTTCGGATCGGCCCACCGCCCGGCGGTCTGGTTCGGCAGCGCGCCGTTGACCAGCACGAAGTGCGGGTTGATGTCGGTGCGCGCCGCCGCGCGCGCCATGAACCTCAGGAACTCCATGCTGGTGTTGGACATGCCCACGGAGACCATGCCGATCTTGCCGTCCGCGGCGGGCTGCCCGGCGGCGTCGCGGGGGAGGATTTGACCGGCGGCGGCCAGTCCGGCGGCCTCATGCGCGGGCGGGCGCGTGTTCGCGCCGCCCGGATAAAGCCCGCCGTGAAAGCCGGTAGGAGTCATGCCCATGCGGATGTACTCTGCGTCGCCCAGATCGGTCAGGGGCGCGCCCACCGGCGTAAAAGCCGCCTGGCAGGTGGGGGCCGGCGTCGGGGCGTCTGAAGCCGTGAACGGCAGATAGTTCCGGGCGTCGTTCCCGGTGGGACGACCCGCGGCGACCGGGATCCGCGCGCCGAGGAGGATCAACAACGCCAGGCATAGCGCCGTTCCCTGACGAATGACACGCATCGCTATCTTGCGCCTTCCGATATGACCGCCGCGGAGGAGACGGGATGTGCGCGGCGGTCGGCGATGGCCGCCTGAAAATGCTCTTCCAGCGTCAGAACCGCATGATCCCACGTCCAGTGCTGCAAGACGTGCTCGCGCCCCGCTGCGCCGAACCGGGCAGCCAGTTCGTGGTCTTCATAGACCCGTTGCAACGCCGCGGCAAACTCGGCCTCGTCGCGCGCCGTGAGCAGACCGGTGCGTTCGTGGATCACCGTTTCCGGGATGCCGCCTTCCGCGACGGCGACGATCGGGGTCGCGGACGCCATCGCTTCCAGCGCCACCAGCCCGAACGGCTCGCGGATGAGCGCATATGCAACCACGCGCGCGCGCCGATAGAAATCCGCCAGTTCGGCGTCGCTGACGTTGCCCGCCAGGGTGAGCGCCACGCCCTGCGCGCGGGCCAGCCCTTCGAGGAAGGCCCGCTCCGGCGGGTTCTGGAAGTTGCTGGCGATGGTCAGCGGCGGGCGGCTTGCAGCGGGGATGCGACCGAGGGCGCGAACCAGGAAGTCGAACCCCTTGAGCGGGGTCAGCGAGCCGACCGAGAGCACGAACGGCTCCCGCGCGCGCCCATCGGGCCGCGCCCAATCGGCGTCTACGCCGAGATAGCTGACGTGAGAGGCGAGATCGTAAATCGCATTGACGTTGCTCTGCACGAATTGGGAGTTTACCAATACGCGCGACGCGCTTTGTGTGTTGGCGCGATCTCTTTGCGCCAGCGCCGAACGGTAGAGGCCGGGCAGCGGGTCGAGCCGGTCTATGGCGGCGCGGCGCGGCGACTTCATCGCATAAGGACGATCCGGCATCGCCTCATAGAGCTTCCGGGGCGGCTCCTGGCAATAATAAACGGACGGCAGATCGCGGAGATGGCGCAAGACGCTCGGCGCGACCTCGAACATGCAGGGCTGGACGAACGCGAGATCGTAGCCGCCGCGCGCGATGTCGGCGGCGATTTGCCGGCCCAGGGCGTCGAGGCGGCGCAGGTTGGCGATGCGGATGACCTGGTTCGCGCGGCCAAACGGTGAGTCCAGCAAGCGCAACGGCTCGAACGGGTAGACCTGATGCTTTGCGACATGGGGGCGCACGTCCGCGAAATCGTGATCGGCGGTGGAGAGCGTGAAGACGTCTACTTCGTGGCGCGTGGTCATGCGGCGCACTAACTCGTTGAGTGCGCGCTTGGCCCCGCCAGAGGGCAGGTTATGATAGATCGCGATACGCATGGGTTGTCATGGGTTGGTTCTTACTTGTGTTCGCCGGGTTGCAGCAGGTCGGCGAGCGGGTGCGCCGGCGCGGCGTCATGTGATTCGCTGCGGGCGCGCAACAGCAGACGCCCGGCGCCCGGACTCAGACGATAGAGCGTTGCAAGGACGACCGTACGCGGGTCGGTCCCATCGAGCGTGCGGGCGGCCGCCAGCCAGTGGGCGATGTGGTCGCCCGTTTGCCCCGCCCGGATGGCGCGGCTCGCCATGAGGCGCTGCAAACGCGCTTGCTCGGCGGCGGGCAAGGCAAGAAATTGGAGGTGGGCCAGCATTTGATTTTGTCTTGCCGGTTGCCCATCCAATAATTCAACGAGTAGCTCATAAAAGACCCAGGCGCGCGTTTCTACGGCGCATTCGGGGAAGCGCGGCAGGCCGATGGTCTTCTCGCGGCACAGGGCCAGCGAAGCCCGGCGTTTCTCCGCGCCCGTCCGCACGGTGATGTTCGAGGTGTGGACGCGATAGAGACACGTGCGCTCGGCGATGTAATCGAAGGTCGCGAATTGGGCGTAGCGAATGAAGAAATCCCAATCGGGACCGATCACGATGGCGGGGTCCCACCGCAGGTCGTGTTGCAGGATCAGATCGCGCCGGAGGAGCACGCACAACGGCGGGCCGAAGACGTCAGAGGCGCGCACCAGCGGCTCGAACAGGTCGCCCTCAAATGGGCCGCGCCGCCGGGCCGAGAGCGGCCCCAGGCGCGCACCCGTCTCGTCACAGTGAAAGCCGTCCGTATACACGCCACTCAGTCCTGGGTTCGACTCGAGCCGGGCGACGGTGAGTTGAAGGTGATCGGGCAGGAAGGCGTCGTCGGCGTCGAGAAAGGCCACGTATTTGCCGTGCATCGCCGCCAGGGCGGTATTGCGCGCGGTGGCCTCTCCCGCGTTGGCCTGGGTGATCACCTGGATGCGCGGGTCGCGGTATCCGGCGGCGATTTCCCCCGTGGCGTCGGTGGAGCCGTCGTTGACCACGATCAACTCCCAATCGGGGAAGCTCTGCGCCAGGGCGCTTTCGATGGCCGTCCCGATGTACGCGGCGGCATTGAAGGCCGGCATCATGATGCTGACGAGAGGCAGAGACACGGCTATACCAACTCCCCGAAAATCGTCTCCAGGCGACGCGCGGTGGCGTCCCAGCCGTGATGGGCTTCGGCTTCGAGGCGCGCGTTACGTCCCAACCGGCGGCGCAGCGGCGCAGCGGCAGCGAGGCGCGCCAGCGCGTCTCCCAGCGCCGCCTGGTCGCACGGCGGGACGATCCAACCGGTTTGCGCGTGGCTGAGCGTGGCGGGTCGCCCCTCCTCGCCGGACGCGATGATCGCCAGGCCGGCCGCCTTGTAGTCGAACAACTTGAGGCCGGAATATTCGGGCCAGCCGCAATAGGGCGCGAGGCCGATGTCCGCGCCGGCCAGCAAGGGCGCGTAGGCCTCTGTGCTGAGCGCGCCGGTGAACGTGACCTGCGACGCGAGGCCCAGGTCGGCGGCGAGTTGTTGCGCCGTCTCGGAACTGGAACCGATCAGGGTCAAGTGCGCTTTCCCCAGGGCTGCGTTGCCTGCGAGCGCACGGAGCAGCACCTCGACGCCCTGCCACGGTTGGAAGCCGCCCAGGTAGACCAACTTGAGAGGGGTTGACTCGTCCGCGCGGAAAGCGCGCAGGGAAGAACGGGGCAGCAGGCGCACGAGCGCGGTGCCGTTTTCCACTGTCGTCACGCGATCCGGCGCGACGTGCCAGCGCCGGATGAACGCGTCGCGCCAGCCGTCGCCGGAGACCACCACGTGCGCGGCCTGCTGGACCGCGCGGCCCATCAACGCCGTTGAGAGCCGGTATTGCGCGCCGCGGGGGGCGATGCCTTTCGCTTCCAGGTCAGCCAGGTGGTCGCCGTTATTCTCCAGCACCAGCGGAATATCCAACCGACGCGCGGCGAGCGCCCCGCCGTAACTGACCCAACTCATGCGTTCGTACAATAGATCAAATCCTTGCAGTTCGCGTGTGCAGGCATTGGCGAACCGTGTGCTGTCGAAGAGCGCGGCATAGGGCAATTGCAACTCGTGCTGAACCCGGCGGACGGCGCTTTCCACTTTCCGGCGCGTCCCGGCATCCATCGCGGGAACCGGCACGAGGATGAAGCGCTCCAGATCGTCGGTGCGCCAGATGTCGCGGCCGAGTTGGGTGAGGATGCGTACTTCATGCCCCATCCGTATCAACTCGCGCGTCACTTCGCGCACGTGGATGGCCGGGCCATCGAAGGGCGGCACGCGAATTTCCACGCCCTGTTGCAGGAGATAACCGATCTTCACGCGAGCGTTGGGTGTTCCGGCTGCTCATCGGGCGCAAAGCGGGCGGGCGCAAGCCCTGCCCCGACGCCCTCGATGAGGCGACGGATGGCGACTTTGGTGCGACTGATGTCGAAGTTGTCGAGGACGATTTGGCGCAGCCGGTCTTGCTGCGCCTCACGTTCCGCTTCGGTCGCATCGTTGTAACGGAGCAGGGTTTCGATGAGTTGGCGTTCGGTGAAGAAGAGGTTCTCCGGCGGGAGCAACTCATCGGCCCCTTCCCAATGATGCGAGATGCAGTAGCGACGCATCGCCATCGCTTCGAGGATGGAGACCTGTAGCCCCTCCGAGTAGCTGTTGGAGACCAGGATGTCCATGTTCCGGTTCCACGCGACGGGGTCAGCGACGGCGCCGTAGAATGTCACGCGATCCTGTAAGTTGAGCCGCTCGACCAGCGAAGGCAGCACGGCGGCGTACTCCTCGAAGCCCGACGCCTCGCCGCCGCCGATGTGCAGGTGCAGATTGGGCCGCGCGCCCGCAATCTCCGAGAAGGCGAGGATCAGATCGTAGACGCGCTTGCGCGGCCGCAGATGGCACAGGATGCCGATGTCGCCCCGGTAGGGTCGGTACACCGGTTCGAAGCGATCCGGCGCGACGGCTTCCGGGATCACGACGATCTTCCCCGCCTGTGCCGGGAAGCGGCGGGTGAACTCGCGGCGCTTGGCTTCGCTGACCAGGATGATCGCGTCTACGGCGTCCCAATTGATCTTGTCGGCCCATTTGTACATCTCATAGCGGTGCAGACGGGTCACGATGGCGGCGGATTTCGGCAGCCGGGTCGCTTCCGCGAGCAAGCTGCTGGCCCACTCGAAGAAAACCACGTCGTTCGATTGCAGGAATGCCGTCAGATCATTGTTAAACCGGCGGCGGTTCAACCGTGTGTTGAAGGCCGGCAGGGTGAGCGTGCGGCGCTCGAACTTCGCTGTCTCGTGATGCGCCGAAAGCTCGGCGTAGATGTCATCGAGGAAGCCCCAGGTTTCCTCGGTGGCGACGCCGAGCTTCAACGGGCGGGACAGAGTTTCAGTGCCGTTCATCGTGCGCCATCCGCCGGTGCAGCGTCGAGATAGCGGCGCTGCCACAGTTCCACCGTCATCAACGCGCCGAGGCGCACGGTGTGGTCGGTCCCCGCCATGTGTTCGGCGACCAACCGGCGCACGGTCTCCGGCTTGTAATAGCCACGCTCCAGCGTTCGAGAGTCGAGCAAGGTGGTTTCGAGCCAGGGTCGCAGGATGGTGCGGAACCACGCGCCGTAGTCCTTATAAGGGCGGCGGGCGGGATAGCGCACATCTTTGATGACCCGGCGCGCGTGCCAGCGCGCCCAATTCTCGGCCTGTATGCGCACCGTGGTGAGGTTGTCCATCATGGGCAGCCCCGTCTCGGTGGTGGGGATTTGCGCGTAGGCCGGGAAGGCGCGGATGAAGGCGTTTTTGACGAGCCGGCGGTCATAGCGCAGGCCGGGCGGGATGGTGAGCGAAAATTCGACGAGATCGTTGTCGGCAAAGGGCAAACGCACCAGCATGTGACTACGCAGGGCTTCCACGCCGTTGAGAGTCATGCGCGGCACGCGCTGCCTGAGGTCATAGACGATGCGCTGGTCCGTGAGATCTGACGACGGCGACTCGGCCATGACCGCCGCGTAGCTCTCCATCAGCCCGTCACCGAGCGTCGCTTTGAACGCGTCCGAGAACAGGTCGTCATGCACGGAGGTGTCGAAGGTGATGACGCCGCGGTCGCGCATGGTTTGCATGTGCGCCTCGGCCCACGTCGCGGGGTCATAGCGCGCATAGTGAAAATGGCGCAGCCCGAACCCGAACATCGCGTCGCCGAGGAAGCCCTTGTACATGACCTGCGCGTGTTGCGCGGCCGGCGCTGCCGTCGGCAGGGCGTGCATGTTGACGATGTTGCCCAGCCCGTCGGCGACGCGTATCGCTTCGTCCGCGCCGTGCAGCAACCAATCGGGGCGCAGTTCGGTGAAGACGTGCGACAGGCCTGCCTCACGGGCCAGTGCGCGCGCGTAGCGGAGGTCGTCGCAGCCGGGGATGCCCCAGGTGAAGGCCGTCACGGGCGGGTCATGGCGCGCTTCGGCCATGAACGCCAGGATGACGCGCGAATCCAATCCGCCGCTCAATAACAGTCCGGCGGGCCGGTTGTCAATGTCCTGGCGGCGCACCGCCTGGCGGAGGTGTTGCACGAGGTCATCCATCCAGGCGACTTCCGTCTGGAGGGTGTAGTATTCGGGGTGAACCGGCGACCAATAGCTGCGTTCGTGGAGTTGCCCGTCTTCCCAGGTCAGCACCGAACCCGGCGTGAGCAGATACACATCTTCCAGATGGGTGCGCGTGCCCAGCATGTGATCGAAGGTGAGGAACTGCGCGATTGCCAGCCGGTCCGCGTGGCGGGGCAAGGCCGGGTCGGCCAGCAGCGCCCGCACGCCGGACGCAAACAGGAGGCGATCGCCGATCTGCGACCAATAGAGCGGCTGGAGGCCCAGGCGGTCGTTGACCAGCGTGAGCCGATGGTGCGGGCGGTCCCAGAAGGCGGCGACGAACGCGCCGTTCACGGCGGAGGCGAAAGCCGCGCCGTGCGCGCGGAAGAGCCGCAACAGAAGTCCGGCGTCCCCTGCTGCCAGCAATGGGCGTTCATCTTCCGGCAGCAAGCCCAACAGGTCGTTGCGATTGTATAATTCCCCTTCCATGACGACGCCGAGCGAGCCTGTGTCGTCCCATACCGGCTGGGGGCCATTGCCGGCGAACGGCAGCGCCACGCGGCCCAGGCCAAGCCCCGGCTCGTGATGCAGCTCCACAACGAAACGGGCTTCCGGCTCCAGGGCGCGCGCCATTGCAGCCAGGCGTTCGGCTTCTGGGGTCTCGCCCGATGGCCCGGCGAATCCGATCAATCCCGGCATGTCTGGATCACTTCGTCGAACATGGCGTAATAGGGGGTTCCGATATAGCCGGCTTTCAAAGCAGCGAAGTTGGTGACGGCTTCCCGCAGGTCGTCGCTGGTGTTCTTGTGGGTCTTGCCTTCGACGGACTGCGGCGCGACGTTGATGAAATCAAAGACGCGCGCCATGAACGCCGCTTTGTCTTGCAGCAGTTCCTCATAGGTCAGTTCCAGGGTCGGGCGACCGAGTACGTTGACATAATCTCGCAACTCGGTATCCCACTTTTCGTGCAACTCGATGTGCCCTTGCAGGTCATCCGGGTCAATGGCGATCGGCGGGCGGCGATCCGATTCCTTGAGCAGGTTCCAGTTGCCGGAGGCCGCGTGCAGATCGCGCGCCCGGATGGTGGAAATCGCGCCTTTGACGGCGTTGCGACGATGCAGGTGAATCACTTTGCAGTGTTTTTCCTCCCCCAGTTGGGCGAAGCCGTCCAGATCGAGGACGTCCGTCGTCTTGGTCTTGAACCCCAGCGCCGCGTGGGGGCCGATCATCGGGGGCGTCCAGAAGTCGCGCGCCCAGGCCAACTGTTCGGCCGCGTCTTTGCCCTGTTGGCGTAACTGCGCGAATTGTTCGCGGTGGGCCAGGATGTGCGGGTGCGCGGCCAACGCGGTGGCGAGATAGGTGCTCCCCGAACGCTCGACGAAGAGGATGACGAACGGCGTGACTCTGGGGCGCAGAAACTTGGAACGAGCTTCGGACATCGAAAATTAACTCCTGCGATCACCCGGCATGGGTCTGTTCCGACCGGGCGGCCTGCGGCGATGGCAAATAGGATCGAACGAACACGGCCACGGCGCCACGGTTGGCAAGCCAACGGGGATCATGACGGAACGCCCGCTGCGCCGCATCGCGCGCGGCGGGTAGGTCGCCACGGTGATAGGCTTCGAACGCGGATTGCATCGCCGCGCGGCCCAGGTCGTGGCGTTTGCGGCGTTTTAAGATTTCCAGTTCCGGCGGCAGATGGTCATAGATGGATTCCAGGAAGTCTATCCGGTCGCCGACCTTAGGCAATTCCGACCACGCGGCTAGATGATCTGCCAGCCGGGCGGCATCGTCTGCGATCAGCGACGAATCCTGCGCCACGGCCTGGATCAGGTATCCGGCTCCGCTCGGATAGTCTGCGGCGAGATAAGCTTGCGCAGCCGCGCGCACGTTGGCGCGGCTATAGGACCGTGTGCGCAACGCCCGCCAGTCGCCGGGCAAGTTCTTGTCGCCAAAGACCTTGTCAAGCACCGCAAAAGTAGCCCCGGTCATCTGTACGCCGTGACGCGTCATCTGCGCGCTGTGGAAGCGGTACAACGATACCGGCCGGGCGATGGAGCGCATAGGGCACCCGGCGCGCGCCAGGCGCAACCACATATCCCAATCTTCATAGGAGCGCAGAGACTCATCGAAGAAACCGGCGCGTTCCTGCCACTCCCGGCGGAGCAGGATGCTGCCGACGTGCAACGGGTTGCCGAGGAGCAGCATTCCGGGGTCTGCGGGCAACGGTTGATCGAAAATATGACCGATGGGGTTTCCCGCAGCGTCTATCGGGATAGCCTGCCCCGCGACCAGCCCCGCCGCGGGTGGGCGCTCGATTTCCGCGATCAGCAACGTCAGTTTGTCGGGCAGGAACAGGTCATCCGAATCGAGATAGGTCAGGTAGCGGCCCAGCGCATGGCGGATGCCGGTGTTGCGCGCCGCCGATAGACCCTGGTTCTGCTGATAGATATATCGCACTCGTGGATCGGTGTGCTCTTGCGTCACACGGGGCGTGTCATCGGTCGAACCGTCATCCACGACGATGATTTCGAAGTCGGGGCAGGTCTGCGCCAACACGCTGCGGATCGCCTCATGGAGGTAGTGCGCCTGATTGTAGGCCGGGATGATGACGCTGACGGCTGGCATCGGCGCGTTAATCTCCGCTTCCCGCATAGATCGCGCCGTCCGTTGTTTCGCTCACCACCCTGACGCCGGTGTTCGCCTGTAACTCGGCCTCCGAGGGGCGCGCGCGTTGCGGCAGCGTGCGAAAGAAGACGGCGACCGCATCGCCCGAAGCGAGGGCCGCGCCCAGGGTGTGCATTTCCCCGGCGAAGGCCGCATTCGCGGTATCGCTCATCGCGTCGCGCGGGCGCGGGAAGGGCCGCGCGTCTCGCCCGGTGATGAGATAGATCGGTTCGGGCGCATTCGTGAATAGCTCCACGCCGGGCGGAAGTTCGGAGACCTGGAGCAACAAGGCCGACTGTTTCCAGGCGAGGCTGGAAAACCCGATACCGTCGCGGTGCTGGTGGGCGATGCTCTGAGCCGTCTGGCGCAGGGCCAGCACGCCGAAGAGCAGCGCGACGATTGCCATGATGACCGTCGCGCCCGCCGGTGAGGGCGACAACCGGATCGTCTCACCGGCCAGATAGACCACGCCGAGAACCCCCGCGACGAAAATGGGCGAGAGGATGCGGTCATCGAGCGGTGTATTGGCGTCGAAGAAGGTGATCGAGAGCGCCAGCATGATGGCATAGGAAAGGGCCAGGAGGCCGATGAGCTTGAGCATGAGCGGCGTGGGCGGGGCAGGGGGCGCGGATCGGGCGCGCCGGACGTAGACGAAGGCCGCCCAGGCGACAATGACGCCCCAGAGGATGATGCGACCGCCGGCGTCCGTGGATGCGGGCGCCGGCAACCAGCCGGTCGTTGTGCTCAACGCCTGCTGGAATTGCGACATGCCGGGCGGGTGCAGCCCCAGGGTGCGCCCCGTATCGGTCGGGCCGAGCAGAAGCCAGGCGGTGAGCGGCGTCAGGGCGAGGATGCTCCACGCCAGGGCCAGCCCGGCGCGACGGTGCAGAGATTGACGACCCAGCCACAGGATGCCGAGCGCGCCGGTCAACACCAACGCCAGCCCCACGTAGCGCGTCAGGAGGGCGAGCGCCGCCGCGCCCGCAGAGGCCAGCCACCACGCCGCGCGCGGCGCTGCGAGCCAGCGGGCCAGCACGATCAGACAGATCAGCGTCAAGCAAATGAAGAGCGGCTCGCTCCACACCATGACGTGTATGCCGGTCAGGGCCGGTGTGATCAGCAGGAGCAGCGCCCCGCTGACGGCGGGCCAGACCCGGTGCGGGAAGCACATGAGCAGGGCCGCGCCGACCAGCACGATGTTCGCGCCGAAGAGCAGCGCGTTGAGGCCACGCGCGGCGTCGAGCGGGGCGACGCCGAACTGCGCGATCAGCGCCAGGAGCGCGGGGAAGAGCGGCGGGAATTGCGCGGACACCGGCCCGTGACCCGCAGCCAGCGCGCGGGCGTTACGGATGTAGCCCACCGAATCGGGCGATGTCCCCGCGCCCTGCGCCGTCGCGTACAACATCAGGATGACGCCGATCCCCGCGATGCCGAAGATCGTCAACCCGGCGGCCTTGCTTCGACTCAACCGGACCACCCCGCCAGTCGCGCCATCAGCACCCACATGGCCTTTGCGACGCGTTGGCTGCCCACGCTGTTGAGATGGCCCGCATTGATTTCGTTCGTGTACTCCGCGCAGATGGCCGGGAGGTTGCGGCCACCATTGTCCACACACGGCGAGCCGTCGGGTGCGTGCGACTCGATGTCGGCCATGTCGAACAGCACTTTGCCGTGCTCGGCGGCATAGGCGCGCATTTGCTGGTTGAAGCTTTGCGAATCGGGCGAACCGATGGAGCGGGCCAGATTCGAGGTCCAGTAGACGATGGTCAGATCGGGGTGGGCGGCTTCCAGGGCGGCGATGTCCTCGATGCTGGGGTGGCGGTCGTTGGGATCGTTCTTGAAGTAGATGTCGTCAATATTGCCGCCATCCTGCAACTCGACATAGTCAATGGTGTAGCTCGCAACGTCGAAGGGGACATTGGCGCCGAACCCGTTGATGCGATCCACGAACGCGGTGAGCTTTGTGCCCCAGGGCGGGTTGAGGCCCGGCGGCGGCGCGTGGAATTCGATGGTCCAGTTGTCGCGGTTGTACTTCGGATCGGAAACCACCTGGTCGGGCGACAGGCCGCGGTCGCAGAAGTTGGGCCGCCGGCCGTCGAAGTTGTTCGCCAGACAGTTCAGCCCGTTGTTGATGTTATCAATCACGGACGCGCCGCGCGCCAACTGGCGGAGCTGAGTGGCCTTCTGGATGTACTCATCCGGGATGCGGTCGAAATCGTCCACGGCACGATGGTCAATGACGATGCCGGGACCGCTCGGTGGACGCGGTTCCGCCGTGGACGGCCGCGCGGCGGGTGAGGCCGGGGGCGATGTGGGTTCCGTCGTCGGGGCCAGGGTGGGCGACGGCGGCGCGCTGGTCGCGGTGGCCGTGGGCGGGGGTTCCGTCGGCGGTAGCGCAGTCGGCGTGAGGGTGGGCGCGTCCGTCGGCGCAACTTCCTCGGTTTGCGTTGCCTTCACCGTGGGCGAGGGTTCCGGCGCTGCGGTCGCCGGTGCAACCGCGGCTTCCGCGGGCGTCGGCGCGGCGGGCGTCGGCGCGACCGATGTGCAGCCCGCGAGCAGAAGCACGATCAAGAACCCTGCCGCAACCCACGCGCGGCGTGCAGAGAGGTGCGGGAGGCGCAACGCCGAGTTTTCTTTAAGCGGTGACGTTTGCATGGTTTGACCCTCCGGTTTCTTCGTTCAACGTGATGCCCCGCGAAGCCAGAATTCGCTTGAGCACTTCGGCCAGGTAGCCCGTCCAGCGCACGCCGTCCGCGCCGGGCGCCCAATAGACCGGCTCACGCGCCAGCGAGGTCTTGAGGATCTCGCCGGAAATGGCGAGCGTGTCGCGCACGCGCGCCGGTTTGGCGGCGCTGAGCCACGTCGCATTGCCGGGGTCGCCCAGGTAGATGTGCGCCGTCGGGCGTTCGCCGGGGCTTTCTTCCCAGAAGCGGACGCCGGCCTCTGCAATGGATTCCAGCGCGCCGGCGTATTCCAGGATGGCAGCCGTCGCGGGATAGACCTTGCCCAGGCGGGTGAAGCGCGCGTCTCTGGGATAGGCGTATGCGTTCAGCCAGTCGCCCAGCAGGGCTTCGGCCAACTGATTTTGCGCCGTGGTCAACTCTTTGCGCCAGGTGTAGATGCGCCCGGTGTCAATCGGCTCGCTGGCCTTGCGCTTCCAGGGCGCGCCCTCACTGTTGACTTGCTTCCCCGTCGCGGACGTGTCCAGCATCGCTTCTTCGAATTCCTCGCCCAGAAACGCGCACAGCGCGCTCAGGGTGTCGCGGGGGGCGGCCAGGAGGTCTTCGAAGCGCAGGGAGTAGGCGAGGGCGTCGTCGGCCAGGAATTGCGCGCCGGATTCGTGCAAGCGCTCCCAATAGAGCAGGCCCTCGGCGAACGATCGGACGCCCCACGGGACTTTGCTGAGCGAGAGCGCCACATCGCGCGGGTCACGGACGATGTTGACGATGGGCGCACGGGGGAAAGACTCTCGAATCCACGCGAGATGCTGCACATGATCGGGCGTCTTTTCGGCCCAGCGCAGCTTGCCCCTGCGCCGCATATACGGCTCGGTAAGGGCGCTCAGCAGCGCGGCGACAGAAGGCCGGGTCTGCGCCAGATATTCCTCGACATCGGCGCGCGAAAGCCCATATTTGCCGACGAGGAGGGTCTCGCCGTTCTCCGCGAAACCGGTCGAATCAATGGCGCACAGGAAGTCGGTGGCCGGGCCCGGCCAGGAACGCGCATCGGTGAGCGCGCACACGTCGGCGCCGGCCAGCTTGCGAAAGAAGTGGGTTTCCGGGCCGCAACTGATGCGGCTGTGGGCGGCCAGCATGGCGGCCAGCAACGTCGTGCCGGAGCGCTGGACGCCGACGATGAAGATCGGCTCTCGATTCACCTGGCCCTGCGCGACCATACTCATGAGGTCTCCAACTCCGCCGGGGTGAGCGCGGGTATCTCCAACGTGGTTGGCACAGGCTCCACCCAACGGTGGGGCAGGTAGGCCGTGCCGTTGATCTGAAGCCCGCCGCCGACCTCGATGCTCGCGATCTGGTTGACCCGGTCGTAGAAGGTGAACCCGTCGCGGTGGAAGATCACCGCGTCGATGGTGTAGGCGTTGGGCAGCAGGTTGAAATTGGGCACGATCACATCAATGAAGCCCCGGCCTTCCACCCGACCGATGCGATAGTCGTCCGCGTCGGTGCGAATGCCGGTGACCTGTTGCCCATTGACGACGTGGATGGCGAGGTTGAATACCGGGTCAGTCACGGGTTCGGCGGCTTCATAGTGCAGCCGAAAGGTCAACGCGTCGCCGACTTTGACGTTCACGGCCGGCGCGCCTGCGGCGTCGAGCAGTTCGAGGCGCCCCACGCGGATTTCACCGGTGCCAGCGCGCATCTCCTGGGCCACGCTTTCGTTGCGGCTCGCCACCGATGACCGGTAGGCGTCAATGGCGCTTTCGGGGTCGCCTTCGAAGATGATGTGACCCCGGTCGAGCGTCAGCGCGCGCGTGCAAATGTGACTGACGGTGTGCAGGTTGTGCGAGACGAAGATGATGGCGACGCCGGTATCCCGCATCTCCTGGATGCGCACCTGGCACTTGGTGCGGAACGCCAGGTCGCCCACGGCCAGCACTTCGTCCACCAGCAGGATGTCCGGCTCGAGGTTGGCGGCAACGGCGAACCCCAACCGCACCGTCATGCCGGAACTGTAATTCTGCACCGGCATGTCTATGAACTCCTCGATGCCGGAGAAGTCCACGATGGCGTCGAACCGGCGCGCGGTTTCCGCCTTTGGCATGCCCAGGACTGCCGCGTTGATGAAGATGTTCTCGCGCCCGGTGAGCACCGGGTTGAAGCCTGCGCCCAGCGCGATGAGGGCCTGAATCCGGCCGTTGACCTCGATGCGGCCCGCGTCGGGGCGGATGAGGCCGTTCAGCATCCGCAGCATGGTCGTTTTGCCCGCGCCGTTGTGCCCGATGAGGCCCAGCGTTTCGCCGCGTTGCAGGGCAAAGGACGCGTCTTTGATCGCCCAGAACTCGTCTTTACGCAGGTTCGCGCCGCCGTGATCTCGCCCGGCCAGCTCGCGGCCCAGGTCTTGCATCCCATACCAGAGCGAGCGCTTCAGGTCGCGGCAATAGCGCTTGCTCACGTCCTCCACGCGGACCAATGTCTCTGAGGTCACGAACTCATCCGTTCGATGACGATGGGCAGGCCGACGCGATAAACGATCAACCCCAGGAAGAAGAGCACCACGGCCACGACGCCGGAGACGTAAACGGCCCCCACGTGCAGCACCGGGCTGTTCGTGGCGAGGCTGCGGGCCGCCCCCAGCAGCGGGCTGACGGGGTTGATCAGCGCCAGCGTGGCAAGCGGCTGCGTCTGCGGCGTCGCGTAGACGACCGGCGTGAGGAAGAACCAGATTTGCGTCAGCGTGGGCAGCGCCGCAGTGATATCGGTGTAAAGCGTGCCGATGGGGACCAGGAGCAAGCCAAGCCCCATGCCGAACAAGATCAGCAAGGCCGTGGGCACGGCGGCCACGAGGATGCCCGGCGTCAGTGGGATGCGGAAGATCAGGAAGATGGCGAGCAGGACGACCAGCTTGATCAGCAGGTTGAAGATCACGACGTAGATGCCGGAGAGGATCAAGGCTTCGCGCGGGAAGTTGATGCGCGTCAGCATGGATTGGGCGTTCTTCACGGATCTGAGCGGGGTGTTGAGGCTATCGGTGAACACCTGCCATAGGATCGTACCGGTCAGGACGTAAACCGGGTAAGGGATGTCGGTCTCGCCGAGGTTGACCACCTTGCTTTGTTGCAGCACGATGAAGATTAACCCGGTGACGAGCGGCGGGACAAACGCCCACACGACGCCGAGAAAACTCTGCCGGTATTGCGCCTTGATATCGCGGATGAAGAGGCTCCAGGCCAGTTCACGCGACGTGAACATATCCTGGGTCATGTTGCGGAACAGTTTGCCGGGCGACTTGGCCTGTGACTCCGCCGAATAAACGATCTGTGGCGTCTGTTCTCCTGTCATGGGCTTTCGTTGCCGTATGCGCTCATGGTTGCCGTCTCCGGCGCAAGCGATCCAGGACGAGCACGCCGCCGACTATGAGGATGGCCGGCCCCAACCCCAATACGATCATGGATGAGCTGGAGGTGGGGCGTTCGCCGGTCTGCGCCAACTCGGGCGACAGGGTCGGCACGGGCGGCGGCGGTGTGGCTGTGGGCAGCACACGGGCGGCGATCTGTTCCGGCGTCGGGGTGCTCACCGGGGTCGCCGTCGCCGGCCAGGGTCGCGCCGGAACCGCTGCGGTGTCCTCGATCTGGCATTCCATGACCTGCAACTCGAGGCTGGTGTAATCGAACCAGGCGGCGAGCAACCGATTTCCGCCGACGATGGCCGTTGACGTATAGTTGCCGCCAATATCCGGGATCATGAAGTCGCCGACCGGGCGCGGTTCGCGCCAGTTGGTCTGGCTTTCCCAGACGCTGTGCCAGAGGGCGTTGCCTTCCCCGGTGCAGTTCAGGAAGCTGCTGCACCGGTCGGCATAGCCTTCACGGATCCGGCGCGGCAGGAAGACGTGCAGGCGGTTCGACCCGTCGCGCTCGAACTCGGCGAAACCGTTGTCGGCGATCAACCAGTAGAAGGTGTCAATCGGGCGGCTCCACGTCTCGCCGCCGTTATAGGAGTACTGCGCCTGCGGATAGGCGCGGTAGCCGCCTTCCCACAGGGCGATCAATCCGCCGTCGTCCAGTTTCTCCACGACCGTCCAGTCGCGTTCGTACTCGTCGCCCACGCGACGGTCGAGCACCTGCGCCGGTTGCCAGGTGTGGCCGCCATCGGGCGAGAGCGCGAAGTAGATGGCCTGGCCGTTGCCGGAGTTGTCCCACTCGGTCCAGGTGGCGTAGAGCGGGCCAAGCGGGTCGGCGTAGAGCCGGATGTTGCTCGCGCCGTGGGTCGGATCGAGGAAGGTGAAGATGTCTACCGGGTCCGACCAGCTCAGCCCGCCATCCTCGGAACGGATGTAGGAGACGGCGCGGTTTGTGCGGTTGTCGGATGGCAGCCCGCCGCCCGTGCCCGCGGCGTAGAGGATATGTAGCGTGTTCGGCGGGCCGTATGCGACGTCCGCGCCGTACTGGCTGCCGGAATGGTCACGCGCAACCAGCTTTTGCGGCCGCCAACTGTGTGCTGAGTCCGCGGAAGCTGCGGGCGCGGAACTGTAGTAGAGACGATAGTCCGGGCCGATCCAGATGAGGTGGATGTCGCCGGCCGCATCAATCACGGCGCGCGGCGCGTTGATGCGCTTGTTGAAGACGTTGGTTGGCGAGAAGAAGATATCGAGCGGTTGCGACCAACGCCCGTCCTCCCAGCGCGAATACATGAGCGTGTCGGGGCTGTCAGGTTGCGCGTTCGGGGGGCCGGTGAGGCGCTCGACCCAGAAGAGATGCGCGACGCCGGATGGATCGGCCACGAGGAGCGGATCGCTGGAGTTGAAACCCGGCGAGTTCGAGAGGTTCAGCGGCATAGTGCAACTGACGATGTCGCCGGGCGCGGCTGCTGCGGTGGCGGGCAGGAGGACGAGCAGTACCAAAACCATGAGCACGAGCGGGATTCGCTTAGCTTTCAAAGAACGCCTCCCAGGGCGTGCCTGCGAACTGCGCCCGAAGTTCGTCGTAGTTCGCGATGGCCCGTTGCAGCGACTCGCCCGATTGCCGGAAGGTGTCGGGCTTTAGATCTTGATAAGCGACGTTCAAAAAGTCTTGCACGCGGCGCATCTCACGTTCGTCGTCGCGGGCCAAGTCTTCATAGATTATCTCAAGAAGCGGATGATCGGCAAACCGGGCGTCGTATTCCGCTTCCCAGGCGCGTGTGCGCTCGAAGTCGGCAAGGCACTCGGCATAATCCAGGATGAGCGGTTGTGCGGCGCGGGCCGAGCCGGTGGTATCGGTCCAGATGTCGGTTTGCGCGGCCCGCTTGCGCGAGACGTGGGTCTTGAGCATATTGCGCCGTTTGATGTGGATCACACGCAGCGGCTTCGTGGCCTCGAGCTGAGCCCAGAGCCGTTCCCAGCCGTTCGCGCGGGCATGATAATAGAAGATCTTGAAACCGACGGCGCGAATCTCGTCGGGGAACCGACCGAAAATCTCCTGCTCCATGAAGCCGACCGGATCGCTTTGCATCTGCGCCATCATGGCTTCCGTTTGCCGATAGTTGGCGTAGGCCCAGTCAACGGTGTCGTAATTGCGGAACAGTTCGCCAAAGGTGACGATTTGAGGGTGCGAGTTCAGGAGGCCGCGCAGGAAGTTGGAACCGGTGCGAGACCGGCCCAACACAATGAAGCGGGTGTAATCCGTGTTGTTTTCGATGAGTCGTAAGCGGCGGGCAAATTGTTTCAAGCGTGGACGCCAAAACGGGTTGTTGAGTTCATGGGTCATTTACACTGTCTGTCGTCTCGAAATAGGATGAATCATGCACGATCATTCCGGTAAGAAAACTGCCCATCGCGTCCGGGTAGGCGCTGCCCTCCGCCGGAAGTGGATTCCGGCAGGAGTGGGGTATACGGTTTGAAGTCATTGCTCGGAGCGAACGCTACAACGAGTCAATGCGGATGGCATGGGTACGATGTGCGACGTAAGGCATGGCGTTGGCGACGATGGGGAGAGATGATGCCGAGTAGCCATGCGTACCCATAGAGACGCAAGCCTCAAACATGGTGAAAATCGAGCTTGGTATTGTACAAGTGTTGATTTATCAGTACCTAAGCTCTTTCTCTCATCTTAACATACTTCGCCGGATGGTCTGTGGCAGCCGCTCCAATCATGGCTTCCGGCGGCGATACCGCTCGCCGCGAACGCGTTCTCCAACCTGGATTATACCATAGCGCCGGTTTGCTTGCTCCAGTGGGATAGACGTGGGGCGCATTTAAAGTTTGGGGCGAGATGTCACCCTGGGCGGGTTAACCATTCAAGGTCCGTTACGCTCGGTCTTTAGCGAAGGGTCTTGCGTCGCAAAGTCGAGATGCTTCGGCCCAAACGGCGGGCCTCAGCATGACATTGCGGTGGGTCGTCCCGAAAATGAAATACACCCATAGACGTGCGGGCTGCGTCCTGTGGTAAAATGGCGTCCTGCCAAACGTGCTGCATGATGCAACCAGGAAAGCAAGGATATGAGCATACCCACCCTTCCCCCGAATGCGCCGCCGGCGTTTCACCTGCTGGCTAAGCCCACCGGCGCGGTGTGCAATCTGGACTGCCAGTATTGCTTCTTCCTGTCGAAGGAAATGCTCTACCCCGGCAGCCGCTTCCGCATGGCCGACGAGATGCTGGAGACCTATATCCGGCAACTCATCGAGGCGCAGCCCCAGGCGTCCGAAGTCAACATCGCGTGGCAGGGCGGCGAACCGACCTTGATGGGACTGGATTTCTTCAAGCGGTCCGTTGAGTATGCGGAGAAGTATCGCCGGCCCGGCCAGCAGATCGTCTATACCATCCAGACCAACGGTACGCAGATTGACGATGCGTGGGCGGCGTTCTTCAAGCGTCATAACTTCCTCGTCGGCCTGAGCGTGGATGGGCCGAAGGCGCTCCATGACACCTATCGGGTGAACAAGGGCGGCGCGGGGAGTTTCAACCAGGTGATGCGCGGTCGGGAGTACCTCGTCAAGCACGGCGCGGATGTCAATATCCTCTGTACCATCCACGCGGCGAACGGCGATCATCCGCTGGAGGTCTATCGCTTCTTTCGGGATGACCTGAAGGCGCAGTTCATCCAGTTCATCCCGATCATCGAGCGGGCCACGGAGGAGAACCTGCCCGTCGCGAACCTGGGGTGGAGCGAGCGACCCGGCGGCGACCGACCGCTTTACACCCAGCAGGGGAATCAGGTCACCGAACGCTCGGTGACGCCGGAGCAATACGGGCGGTTCCTGTGCGCGATCTTCGATGAATGGGTGCGCCGCGATGTGGGCGCAGTCTACGTGCAGGCGTTCGACGTGGCGCTGGGCAACTGGGTTGGCGAGTACACGCTCTGCATCCACTCGCCGACGTGCGGCAATGCCCTGGCGCTGGAACACACCGGGGACTTGTATGCGTGCGATCACTTCGTCGAGCCGGAGTATCTGCTGGGCAATATCGCCGATGAACACATGATTGAGCTGGTGGCTTCGCCGAAACAGCGCAAGTTCGGCCAGGACAAGCTGGACACGTTGCCGCGCTATTGCCGCGAGTGCGAGGTGCGCTTCGCCTGTCATGGCGGCTGCCCGAAGGATCGCTTCCTCTCCACGCCCGATGGCGAGGCGGGGCTACATTATCTATGCGCGGGTTACAAGATGTTCTTTCATCACATCGGCGAGGCGATGGGGTTCATGGCGAACGAGTTGAAGTATCAGCGTGCGCCCGCCAATATCATGCAGTACATGGCGCAGAAAGACGCGGCGGCGCGCCAGATGTTCGCCGGGGTTGGCCGGAACGATCCCTGTCCGTGCGGCAGCGGCAAGAAGTTCAAGCAGTGTCACGGGCGCCAACGCGACGTGAGCGGCTAAAGCCGCGACTACGAAGATGAATTGGGTGATATCCTCTATGTAGTGGCGGCTTTAGCCGCTGAACCGCGACTACGAAGATGAATTGGGCGAAATCCTCTATGTAGTGGCGGCTTTAGCCGCTGGGCTGCCCCACGGGCGGCTGAAGCCGCGACTACGAAGATGAATTGGGCGAAATCCTCTATGTAGTGGCGGCTTTAGCCGCTGAACCGCGACTACGAAGATGAATTGGGTGATATCCTCTATGTAGTGGCGGCTTTAGCCGCTGGGCTGCCCCACGGGCGGCTGAAGCCGCGACTACGAAGGGCGTTTGCGGCCCTCTTGCACCTGTTCGATGAAGGCCTGAGCGCGGCGCGTCAGTTCGGTCATGTCGCCGCTTTCCAGCGACTTCTGGTTGATGAGGCTGCTGCCCACACCCAACGCCGCCGCGCCTTTGCGGATGAAGTCTGCTGCGGTGTTCAGGTCTACCCCACCGACGGGGACGATCTGGAGTTGGGGCAGGGGCGCGAGGATGGCGCGGATCAGATCGGGGCCGCCCACTTCCGCCGGGAAAAGCTTGACCATATCGGCGCCGGCTTCCCAGGCCGTGAGCATTTCGGTCGGTGTGTAGCAGCCGGGCAGCACCGGTATGGCGTAGCGCTTGCAGAGGGCGATCATCTCCAGGTTGAGGGTGGGCGCGACGATGAAACCGGCCCCGGCCAGGATCGCGGTGCGCGCCGTCTCGGCGTCCAACACGGTGCCCGCGCCGAACAACACCGCGTCCCCGTAACGCCGCGTGGCCTCCGCAATGACATCGAGCGCGCCCGGCGTCGTCATCGTCACCTCGATCGCGCGCACGCCGCCCTGGCGAATCGCGTCCGCCGCCGCAATCAGTTGGCCCGATGATTGGGCGCGCATGATGGCGATCACGCCGGTGGCGCGGATCAGTTGGAGCTTTTCGTCTCGGTTCATAGTTTCTCCAATGGGATAGATACGATGATTTGGGAGTATTCGCTTAGTGATGTTGAATGGTTAGCGTGACGTGCGTTTGCCGCCCCCGGCGACGTTCGCCTTCATCAGCGCGGCGATCTCGGCGCGGTCAATGATGGGCAGGTCGTACATCAGGGTCTGTTTGAGGCGCGTCGCCGCGTCGCCGACCAGGATGCCTTTGGTCAGGCCGGCCTCATCGAATCCCGCGGTCAGCAGGCCGTAGTAGAAACCGGCGTTCCAGGTGTCGCCGCCGCCCAGCCGATCCCACAGGGTGATGGGGCGGATCGCCGGTGAGCGGAAGAAACCGCCGTCGGCGTCGGCGGCTGCCGATTCCCAACGGTGCTGCTCGAACGTGTCGGGGTAGCGGATGGTGATGGCGACGATGCGGGCATCGAACTTGCGGATGACCTCCGCGGCGAAGGAGCGGATGTCGTCGTCTTCGAGCGGGCCGATGTCGCCGTCGCTGATCTGCTTCGCCGTGTACTGGCCGCAACCGATGCCGTAAAGTTCGGCCATGTCCTCGATGGTCGTCACCAGCACGTCCACGTGTTCCGTGACCAGCGGTGTCATCACATCGCGGGCTTCCTGGGCCGACCAGAGCGTCGAACGATAGTTGAAGTCTAACCCCACCATGCAACCGGCGGGTCGCGACGCGACGGCTTCCTTGAAAGCTGCGAGGTTATAGTTGCGGTCATAACCGCTGTGGCGGGCCAGCCCGAAGGTGATGCCCGACGTGTGAAACAGTTTCGCGCCGCGCAGCGCGTTCGCCCAATCCACCATCCCCGCATCGAGGCAGGACGCTGCCGAGTACTTGCGCTGATAGACGCCGACATCGCGGCGCGGCGTCCGCCCGATCTCGTAGATCATCCGGCCGATGAGGTCGGTGCGCGGCGCCCAGACGATGTGCTCGGTGTTGACGCCGTGCTCACGCGCGATGTTGCGCACGGCGCGCCCGTAGGGGTTGTCGGGGACGCGCGTGATGTAGCCCGACGCGATGCCGAGGCGGGCGAGGCCAATCGCCAGGGTGTATTCGCTGCCCGCCATCGAAAGATGCACCAGGCGCGTGCGTTCGGGGCGTTCCGAGTCGGCGGGCGTGTCGCGCACCATCACTTCGCCAAATGTGACGAAAGCGGGGTCGGGACCCTGGAGGGCGCTCAGGTCATCGCGCGTGATCTCAAACGTGGTGGAAGGCATGGTCAACTCCCTGGGGTGAATTGGCAAAGCGGTGACCGAAGGATACGCCGGAAGCGGCGATGCTGTCAAGAAATCACCGGATTTTTTGCGTTGACATGGGGCGGCGAGTGTGATAGAAGATGTTCCTGATGCGACGGATGATTTGAGGAGAAGTGAAGCATGGCTGTGGAAATCGAGGGCGTCGGATCGCTGAAAAGCGCCGTCCCCGCCGGCACGGTGCTCGCCGACGTGACGACAGTCGGGCAGGCCATTGAGCGGCTGTCGCTGCCGGTGGATGTGGGCCTGGCAATGCTGGTCAACGGGCGCGTGGCGCACTGGAACTCCGAGTTGCACGACGGCGATGTGCTCACGTTGTTGCCCGCGATCTGTGGCGGTTAGCTTCAGGTCTATCCAAAAAGCGCGCGTCGCGCTTCTTTGTAGTGACGGCTTCATCCGTTGTATTGACACCCAACGGCTGAAGCCGTCACTACAAAGGAGAGGACGCCAGACGACCTATGATATTCAACCGAGCGTGGTCTATCAGGAGTGTGACATGAGCGTAGGCGGAACCTGGGGCAAAATTCTGCACGTTGACCTGACCAGCGGCAAGCAGTGGATCGAGACGCCGCCGGATGGAGTTTACATAAAGCTAATCGGAGGCCGGGCGCTGGCGGCGTATCTGCTGTTGAGGGACCTGGCCGCGGGGACCGATCCATTAGGGCCTGAGAATATCCTGATCTTTGCGATGGGCGTGCTACAGGGCACGAACTTCCCCGGCGCGGGGCGGCACGGCGTCGCGGCGAAAAGCCCACTGACCGGCGCGATCGGCAGCGCGGAGGCGGGCGGCTGGTGGGGGCACGAGTTCAAGCGGGCCGGGTGGGACGCGCTGGTGGTGCATGGCCGCGCCGAGGCGCCGGTCTATCTCTGGATTCGGGATGACGCGGTGGAGGTCCGGCCGGCGGATCACCTGTGGGGCCGTGATGTGGCCGATGTGGAGCAGGCGATCCGCGACGAGCTGGCCGAACCGCGCTTGCGGGTGGCGCAATGCGGCATCGCCGGTGAGAACCTGGCCTTGATGGCGAACGTCATCAACGATAATAACCGCGCGGCGGGGCGCAACGGGCTGGGCGCGGTGATGGGGAGCAAGAACCTGAAGGCGGTGGCGGTACGCGGCACGCAGAACGTGCCGGTGGCCGATCGCAAGCGGGTGACGGCGGTGGCGAAGTGGCTGGGTGAGAACTACAAGGAGTTCGCCCGGTCAATCTGGCAGAAGGGCACGCCCGGCAACGTGATGGACCTGAACGGGGCCGGCGGCCTGCCGACGCGCAATTTCCAGGATGGGCAGTTCGCGGGCGCGGAGAGCATCGGCTGGGAGACACTGCACACCAGTGTGCTGATCGAGCGCGACACCTGTCAGGCGTGCCCCATCGAGTGCAAGCAGGTGGCAAGCTATGATGGTCAGGCGTACCCCGATTCGCCCGCCTTCAAGACCACTTTGCAAAACGAGGTCAAGATCGAGCGGGCCTACGGCGGGCCGGAGTATGAGACGTCGGCGGCATTTGGGAGCGCGTGCGGGATTGACGACATGGTGGCGGTCTCGAAGGCGCATGAGCTCACCGCGCGCTGGGGGCTGGATTCGATCAGCACCGGTATGACCATTGCGTTTGTCATGGAGTGCGTGGATCGCGGCCTGCTGACGGCGGAGATGACCGGTGGCTTCCTGCCGCGCTGGGGCGACGCACGGGCGATGCTGGAGGCGGTGGAGATGATCGCCCACCGGCGCGACTTCGGCGACAAGATGGCGTTGGGTACGAAACGGTTGGCGGAATGGATCGGCAACGGCGCGAGCGACTACGCGATGCAGGTGAAAGGGCAGGAGTTACCGTTACATGAGCCGCGCTACAAGGCCGCGCTGGGGGTAGGCTACACCATTGCGCCGGTCGGCGCGGACCACATGATGAATGTACACGATACGGGATTCACGTCGCCGGGGCGCGGGTTGCAGCGCGTGAACGCAGTCTATGCAGTGGGGCCGCTGCCCAACACCGAGTTGAGCGAACAGAAGATGACGCTCTTTTACTACGAGGCCAACTGGAAGCACTTCCAGGATTGCGCGGTCAACTGCATGTTTTATCCGTATGATTACGGCCAACTTGCGGATGTCTTGAGCGGCATCACGGGGCATGAGTACAGCATCACCGACGTTCTGGCCGTGGGCGAGCGGGCGCAACACCTGTGCCGGTTGTTCAATCTGCGCGAAGGCTTCGGTGAGAAGGATGACGTGCTGCCCAAGCGCGTGATGCACGCGTTTCAGGCGGGGCCGCTGGAAGGCGTGGAGATCACGGAAGATGCGCTGAACGGGGCGCGCCGGACGTGGTACGGCCTCATGGGCTGGAGCGCCGACGGTATCCCCACGAAGGAACGCCTGGCCGCGCTGGGGCTGACGGAGTTATTGGTAAAGGCATAACGTAGCAGCTATTCGTCCCCTTCGCGCAGGCGATAGCCGACGCCGGACTCGGTGAGGATGAGGCGCGGCTGCGAGGGGTCGGCCTCCAGTT
Source organism: Anaerolineae bacterium (assembly GCA_038214535.1). Taxonomy (GTDB): domain Bacteria; phylum Chloroflexota; class Anaerolineae; order CG2-30-64-16; family CG2-30-64-16; genus JBBQRS01. The sequence goes on along the minus strand of JBBQRS010000013.1, from coordinate 27,886 downwards.
TTTCGCGGAGCTGGCCGATGTAGACGCGCAGGTATTGTGTTTCGGTGGCGTAGCCCGGCCCCCAGACGGCGCGGAGCAGTTGGCGATGCGTCACGACCTTGCCGGCATAGGTGACGAGCACGCGCAGCAGGTCATACTCTTTCGGCGTGAGGCGCACTTTGTGGTCGCCCACGCTCACCTGCCGACGCGCCAGGTCTATCGTCACATCGCCCGCTTGAAACACCGGTTCTTTCACGTCCGCCTGGATGCGATGGCGCAGCGCGGCCCGGATGCGCGCGAGCAGTTCGTCAATGCCGAACGGTTTGGCGATATAGTCGTCGGCCCCGGAATCCAACGCAGCGACCTTGTCCTTTTCGCGCTCGCGCACGGAAAGGACGATGATCGGCACGTCGCTCCATTCGCGCAAGCGCACGATCACTTCCTGCCCGTCAATGTCGGGCAGCCCCAGGTCGAGGATCACCAGGTCGGGGTGTTCGACGGCGGCGCGCAGGAGTGCGTCTTTACCCAGCGCCGTCTCGGTCGTTTCATAGCCTTGCGCGGTCAGGCTGACGCGCAACAGGCGGCGAATCTGGGGTTCATCATCTACGATCAGAATGCGCACGGGATGCTCAGCCATACAGCTCCTCGACCTCCGCTTCCAGCACGGGGGGTTCGACGACGGGCAGCTCGATGCGGAAGATGACGCCCGGCCCTTGCGGGGGCAGACCGGCTGTGATGGAACCGCCATGCGCCTCCACGATGCCGCGACAGATGGAAAGCCCCAGGCCCGTGCCGCCGCGCTGCCGGTCGCTGCCCTGGACGCGATAGAATTTCTCGAAGATGTGATCCAGATCTTCGGGCGAAATGCCTTCCCCTTCGTCCGCCACTTCGATCACCAACAGCTCATCATGTCGGAAGACGCTGAGGCTGATCGCCTTGCCGGGCGGCGTGTGCTTCATCGCATTCTCCAGCAGATTGACCAGCACCTGCTCCATGAGTACGAAATCGAGGCGCAGCAGCGGTAGGCCCGGCTCCACGCGCACGACCACGCGATATCCCGACAGGGGCGGGGTCAACCGCGCGATGGCCGACCCGACCACGTCTTGCAGATCCACCCACTCCATGTTGGGGATCAGCGCGCCGGACTCCAACCGGGTCATGCTCAGGAGATTCGCGACGAACCGGTCGAGCCGCTCGGCTTCTTCCCGGATGGTTTCCAGCAGTTCCGCCTGGGTTGCTTCGTCATAGACGCCACGGTAACGCTCGAGGCTGGTGACTGCGCCCAGGATGGACGCCAATGGGGTGCGCAGGTCGTGCGAAACGGAGGAGAGCAGGGCGGTGCGCAGGCGTTCCGTTTCGGCCAGCACGCGCGCCTGCGCCATATCCTGTGACAGGCGGGCGCGCTCCAGCGCAACGGCCGCTTGATCCGCCAGCGCTTCGAGGAGCCGTTGCGTCTCTTCACCCGGCGGGATCGGCGGCTCGAAGTAGACCGCGAGCAAGCCCAACCGGTTCTGGCCCGCGACCAGGTTGAGGAACTGCCAACCCTCCGCCTCCGCGCCGGTTGCGGGCGGCGCAATGGCGGCAGGCTTGTTCCATCTGTGGTCGGCCATTTGCAACACGCCGGGCGGCAACGTCCCGTCGGGGCGACCCGCGGCCTTCAATGCGAGGTGCTCGCCGGTTAGTTCGGGCATCAAGACCGCTGTGGCCGCGCTCGTGATGCGCGCGACCTGGGTTGCGACGGCTTGCGCCACGGCGTCTACGCCGGAGGTGCGGGCGAGCTGCTGGCTGAGGATGAGCAGCGCTTCCGTCTGGCGCGCCTGGCGGCGCGAGGCTTCCGCTTCGGCCCGGACGCGCCCGGCCAGGCTGCTGGTGATGATGGCGACGACCAGAAAGACGAGCAGTTCGAGCAGGTCGGAGGGGCGTGCGATCCGAAAGGTCCGCACCGGTTCGACGAAGAAGTAGTTATAGATGAGGACGCTGGCGAAAGCCGCATAGATGGACGCAATCCGGCCCCAACGCACCGCGCTGATCAAGACGGCCACCAACAGGATGACGGACGCGTCGGGCAGTTTGAGGAAGGCCAGCAAGAACCAGGCCGTCAGCGCCAGCGCTCCCACCAACAGGGTGGCATATACAATGGCGCGGAGCGCCCTCAGCAGGGCCGCTTCCGCGATTGACCGATTACTCTTCATGCCCTCTCTCTAATCATCACATCTTTTTCTTCGTAGCCTGATTGGCCCCTTTGTAGTGACGGCTTCAGCCGTTGGGGGGCACGACAGCGGCTAAAGCCGCCACTACGAAGGGGCGCGGTGCGCCGTTTTCGGCTAAGTATAGCACGAATCGTCTCTGCAATCGCGGCGCGTCCTTACATCTTCTTTATGTTTCTTCCCTGCGCCTTGACCTTTTCTTGATAGCGTTCGGGGCTATACTCTATGTGTGCCGGCTGCAAAGTCGCCCTGTTGTGGCGCGCTGTAGCCGGTTATCTATTGGAGAAGGAAAGAAGGTCGTTTTACGCTTATGACGCTCGAACAAATCAGCGATTTTGACAATGGGATCACCATTATTCACGGGACACCGGAGTATGAACCGCCGCGCAATTGGCGCACCTGGCTGATCGGTCGGCCGATGGTGAGCGCCGATCTGATGCATCAGACGATCGGCAAGCGCGTCGGCCTGGCGGTGTTTGCGTCGGACGCGCTGTCATCCACGGCCTATGCCACGCAGGAAATCCTGATGATCCTGGCGACGGCGGGGACGGCGGCGCTGGGGCTGGTATTTCCGATCTCGATTGCGATTGCGATCTTGCTGGCAATCGTGACCATCTCGTATGAACAGACCATTCACGCGTACCCTGGCGGCGGCGGGGCCTATATTGTCGCGCGCGACAATCTGGGCGAGTTGGCGGCGCTGACGGCGGGGGCTGCCCTGCTGACCGACTATATCCTGACGGTCGCCGTCTCGATTTCGTCCGGGGTGGCGCAACTCGTGTCGGCTTTTCCCTCGATTTTCCCGTATCGCGTGGCGCTTGCGGTGTTGCTGGTGTTGCTGGTGATGGTGATTAACCTGCGCGGCGTGCGCGAATCCGGCTCGGTGTTTGCCATACCCACCTATTTCTTCATCATCATGATGTTCGTCACGGTTGGTGTGGGGCTGCTGCGCTATTTCCTGGGCGGATTGGGGGCCGTCAGCAACCCGCCACCGCTGATTGAGACCACCGGCCTGCTGGTGGTCACGCCGTTTCTGCTGCTCCATGCGTTTTCCACCGGCACGGCCGCGTTGACGGGGGTCGAAGCGATTTCGAACGGCATCACTGCCTTCAACGAGCCGCGCAGCCGTAACGCCGGGATTACGCTGATCTGGATGGCGATTGTGCTGGGGGCGTTGTTCCTTGCCATCAGCTTCCTGGCGCGGGCGATGGGGGCCGTGCCGTCTGAGGCAGAGACGGTGATTTCACAGCTCGTGCGGACCGTATTCGGCGGCCAGGGCATCATTTACCTGATGGTGATCTCGGCCACGACGCTGATCCTGATTATGGCCGCCAACACCTCTTTTGCCGATTTTCCCCGGTTGGCCGCCCTGCAGGCCGGCGACGGTTTCCTGCCGCGCCAACTCACGGATCGCGGCAGCCGGTTGGTGTTCTCGCGCGGCATCGTCGCGCTGGCGCTGATCGCCAGCCTCTTGATCGTCATCTTCCGCGCCAGTGTCACGGCGCTGATCCCGCTCTATGCGATCGGCGTCTTTCTCTCGTTCACGCTTTCTCAGACCGGTATGGCGCGACGGTGGCGTACGTCCGGTCGGCTTCAGCCCGGTGAGACGCATCAGGTGCATGGCGCGGTGTTGGAATATGATCCGCGTTGGCGCGCCAAGATGTTCATCAACGCTTTTGGGGCGGTTTGCACGGCCATTGTGGTCGTGATCTTCGCGGTCACGAAGTTCCGCGACGGTGCGTGGGTCGTGCTCGTGTTGATCCCGACACTCGTGTTCATCTTCTTCCGGATCAACCAGCATTACGAAAAACTCGCCGGGCAATTATCACTGACCAGCTATAAGCCCGACGCGCCGACGCATCGGCACCGCGTTCTCTTGATGGTGGGCGGCGTGCATCAGGGGACGCTGCAAGCCCTGGGGTATGCGCGCTTGCTGTCACCGGATGTGACGGCGGTACATATCTCGACGGATGCCGCAGAGACGGCGAGAATCAAGCAAAAGTGGTATGAGTGGGGCGAAGGCACGCGGTTGGTGGTCATCGAGTCGCCTTACCGCATGATGATGCAACCGCTGCTGAGCTACATCGAGGAGATCCTTGCGGTGCGCCAGCCCAATGAGCGGCTGACCATTGTGGTGCCGCGCTTCGTGCCGCGCCACCCGTGGCACAACCTGTTGCACCGAAATACCGCTGCGTTGCTCCGCACGGCGCTGCTGTTCCGGCCCGGCATCGTGATTACCGATGTGCCCTATCTGGTGGAGTGAGCGTGGGTCTTGCACAGTGGTCGGTATGCTAAATTGCGACCACTGTGCCGCGGAGTTCGGCCTCCACAGGGTCGTGGAGGGCCAGATAGCGGCGCAATGCTTCAATTGCGCTCACGTCTAAATCCTGGCGATGGCTACCATATTGCTCCGGCACGCCCTGGGTTGTGACAAACGCCACCGGATACTTCTGATCTGCCCTGACCGGTTTGCCCTGCACGAATAGTTCCTGGATGCGCTGGGTGTAGGGGTTTTCGATCCTGAAGTAGAGGTTGAGCCCCAGGCAGCGTTTGACGTAGCCGCCCATTTGCTGATACGGATCGCGGGCGAAGGTGCGTTCCAGGTTTTCTTCCAGCATGGTCCACAATTCATCGCCAGTCATCTCACAGGTGGAAACCGGTGGGTTGACCGGAATGATGTTCCAGAGGTCATTCAGCGTGATGGGGCCGGGTGGTATCGGCGCGCCATAGCGCCAGCCGTTGGAGAAGGCCACCTGAGCGCCTGTAACATCCTGGATGCTTTGCAGGAGCAGGTTGTCCATGGTCGCCTCCAGCACGCGTTCGCGATTGAGCGCCGTGCGGGTGTGGCCGACGACTTGCGCCAACTCCTCACGATGCGGCGCCAGCGCCGCGTCCACCCGTGTCTGCACCAGAGGGTCCGGTTCGATACTTTGATCTACTGTAATCAAGCGGTGCTTGAAATCCACCAACCGCCCGTCAACGATCTCGAGGTCGAGGCGGCCCAAAAATGAGCCGTGGCTGCCGGATTGGATGATCAGCGCACCGTTCACCGTGGCGGGCCGGTGAATCCGGTTATGCGTGTGGCTGCTGAGCAAGACATCAATGCCCTCCACTTCGCACGCCAATTTAGCATCCTGGGGAAAACCCAGGTGCGAGAGGACGACGATCAGATCTACCCTCTCTTCATGGCGCAAGCGCGCGATGTGTGCGGGCAACTCTTTGTTCCCCAGCGTGAAATAGATGCCCCGGCTGAACGATGGCGGCATCACTTTATCTATGATGTTTGCGGCGATGCCGATGACGCCCACGCGTAGGCCGGCAGTCTCTATCACGGTCGTCGGCGGAAAGACCAGTTCATGGGTTCTTTCGTGATAGCAGTTGATCGCCAGCATCGGATAGGGTAGTTGAGCGGCCACTTCTTGCAAGCGCTCGGGACCATAGGCGAAATCCCAGTGCGCGGTCATGGCGTCGAACCGCAGGGCTTGCAAGATGGGGATGAGGGCTTCGCCGCGGGTTTGCACGGCGGGGTAGGCGCCGTGAATTGTGTCGCCGCCATCAAACGCCAGCACGGCCCCCGGATGATTGCGTCGCGCCTCGTTCAACAGCGTGGCAATTCGCGCCATACCCCCGGCCAGGCGATACTCGGCATGATCGCCGGCCCAGAAGAGTTCGGGGTGCAGATCAAGATAGCCATGACTGTCATTCAACTGGAAAAGCGTGATCTGGACTTCCGGCGCCATATGGTTTCGTCCTGTCATCATGCTTATAATCGTGAGCGGGTTGGAGATCGCTCCAACCCGCTCTTATCGGCCAAGTCTGACCGTAGGTTTCAGCTTACGAGAAGACGTTACTTCTTCTGCCACTTCCCCGAATCGGAATCTTTCTCATACGTCTTTTTCACTGCCGCCCAGGCCACCTGATGGGCGGTTTCTTCTTGTGAGCTATCACCCCGGCGATCCCTGGGATCGGCATATTCGTCCCAGGCGCTGTTGAACGCCTCCCGGTAGATGTCCTGCGCATGATCGGGTAAATTGTCCTTGACGCTGCTTGGCAATTCCCGATTGGATTTGTAAGGCATGGTCGCCCCCCGTCTTAGCTTGCAGTCACCGTCTCAGCAACGTTGTGAGCCTGCTTTTCGACTTCTTTGGCAGCCTTCATGCCGCTGGCCTTGATCTCCGCGGCCTTGTCGGACAGTTGCTCCGTGATGTTCTCTACGCGTGACTGCGTGTCGTTGAAGGTCTGCTCGGTCTTGCTTTGCAGTTCGTCGGCCTTGTCGCGGATCAGCTTGCGTGTGTCTTCACCCGAACGGGGCGCTTTCAGCAGTACGATCCCCGACCCAACTAACCCACCGACCAGGAGGCCGCCCAGCACACTGCGGGCACTCACGCCTCTGCTACAGCTTTTCTTTTGCGCTATCATTGGTCGTTCCTTTCCTCAATACGTGGCTGGTCTGTCTGAATCGTTATTACTGTCGCCAGTACGGCTTGTAGCCATAATGGTCATAGATGCCCTGGAGCCATGTGTCGCCTTCGCCCGAGGTTTCCGGCCAGTGATCCTTGTCGAAGCCGGGCGCGTTCTCCAGCTTTTCCTTGCTTACGTTGAGCGTGAAGTTATGCTGCTCGGGATTGAGGGTCAGGGCCTCCCACGGGATAGCGAACAACTTATCGCCCAAGCCCAGGAACCCGCCGAACGATAGAACCGCATAGGCGATCCGCCCGGTTTTCACGTCAATCATCAAGTCTTTCAACTCGCCCAAGTCTTGACCTGCCGCGTTCTTTACTTTGTCGCCTACGACCGTCGTCGCGGAAAGCGTCTGGTTCTTATTCATTGTGTTAGCCATTCGTGTTCTCCTTTAGAATTGATATTTGGGTTGCTTGCCGGCCCGAACCAATATCACGAGCCGGCTGTATGTTGTGTGGTAAGTTGTCGTTATACTCCGGACCGGCTCCAAGTGCTCGTGAACTCGTCGTATTCTTTTTCCGCCTTGTCCCGAGCGTAGCCGTACTTCTGCTGGAGTAGGCCGACCATCTTGTCGTGCTGGCCTTCGGCCTTGTCCAGATCGTCGTCGGTCAACTCGCCCCACTTCTTCTGAATCTCGCCACGGATCTCGTTCCATTTGCCTTTCAGGGTATCTTCGTTCATTTCCTTTATCCTTTCTTCTCAAAGTCGTTTGATGATTCGGTCTCTTCCTTGCGTGGGATGCCCATGGGTTGGCGCTCTTGTGAGCGCATTCCGATGGTTAGCCCTGGTGCGAGCGCAGCATCCAGGCCATTTGCTGGTGGACCTGGAGGTGCTTGATCAGAAGGTCCGCCGCGCCTTGGTCTTTGTAATCCTCGGTGCAGCGCTCGATGTCATCCCGCAGTTGCCGCATGATCGCCTCGTGATCGGCAACCAGTTGCCCAAAGGCATCGGTGGTGACAACCGAGTCACCCTTCTTTTCGGTCAGAGACGTTTGGGCCAGAAATTCGCCCATGCTGGCTGCGGACGGCCTGCCATAGCTGCGAATGCGCTCGGCGAGCTCGTCGCCGGCTTCCTCGAGTTCATGATATTGTTCATTCAGCAGGAGGTGGGCGCTGTAGAAATTTGGCCCCACGATGTTCCAGTGGAAGTTGAGCGTTTTCACATACACCACTTCGGTGTCGGCCAGCGCCCGGGTGAGGATCTTGACCACACCCTGAATCGCGTCGCTGTCCAGCCCGATGTTAACTTTTTCCGCTTCCTTCACCATCGTCGAGTTGTTGTTAGACTTAGCCATCTATATGCTCCTTCGAGTCTTTTCGGTAATTATTGCGGCGATTTGTTGTGTTGTTCGTCGCCTTTCATGCCTATACTTTACGCTGTTTCTGCGTTAGCACACGCCGCGTCACGTTGATAAGAGTTTGATCTGGGGGAGTGGATCGTAAGAAAAGGTTGGATTTTGGTTAGGTATTCACAAGAGAAGGACGAAACGCGTCGAATTTCGCGCAAAGGGGTTGACAGGCGCGGATTTAAGTGCTATCGTTGTCAACACAGGCTCGTGAATATGCTTTCATGAAAGGGATTCTATCCCCGTCTCTTGTTGCAATGAGGCCCTCGTGGAAACCGATATCTTCAGGCACGCCGGTTGTGGCCGGCCAGGAATACCCGCTTCAAAACGCGCGCCGAGATGCGATCTAAGCGTTATTCGCGGCGGCAATCAAAGTCCCCGACCCAATATCCGAGTTAGAGCATCCTGCCTTGGCGGGATAACCGCGCGTCCGGGACGCGTCAATATTTCTGAACCTGTTGTTGCAAAGGAGGAATCGCATGTTCACTCAGGAGAACTCTGCCAGTCGAAACTTCATGCTATCGGCGGCGGTCTGGCTGGTGATCGGCGTCTTGATGGGCTTGATCCTGGCGCTGGAGTTCGTCTTCCCTGACCTGTTCCGGGGTGTGCCCTGGTTGGTCTTTGGCCGTTTGCGTCAGGCGCACACCAATACCGTGCTGTTTGCCTGGCTGTCCGGGGCGATGATGGGGCTTTGGCTTTACATCGTGCCGCGCCTGACGGGCCGGCAATTGTGGAGCGAGCCGCTTGGCAACATCTGCATGGGTTTGTGGAACGTGGCGCTGTTTCTGGGGATCATCGGCATTCTGAGCGCACACACCCAGAGCCGTGAGTACGCCGAACTGATCTGGGCGATAGACATCGGCGTGATGATCGTTTTGATCCTTAACCTGATCAACCTGTATATCACGATTGCCCACCGCGTCGAGCAGAAGCTGTACGTTTCTCTGTGGTACCTTTCCGGAACGCTGATCTGGTTCCCGATGCTTTACTTCATCGGCAACGTGATGTGGAACCCGCCAACCGGCGCGTTGACGGGGATTGACGATACCATCTTCAACTGGTTCTACGGGCACAACGTGCTGGGGCTGTGGTTCACCACCGGACTCTTGCCCGTGATCTATTACATTGTGCCGCGGGAAACACGCACCCCGCTCTACAGCCACTTCCTCTCGCTGATTGGGTTTTGGGGCATCGCCTTCTTCTATACCGGCGTGGGCGCACACCACTTGCTCTGGGCGCCGATTCCCTATTGGCTCAAAACGATTGCGGTCGCCGAAAGCATCGGCATGATTCTGCCCGTGGCCGCGTTCATGATGAACATCTTTCTGACGATGCGCGGCAATTGGAATCGCCTTGCGACGAGTATTCCCCTGCGATTCGTGATCACCGGTTGGGCCGCCTACGTGCTGGTTTCCTTCCAGGGGACGCAACAGGCATTGCGCAGCGTCAATATGTTGACCCATTTCACCCAGTATGTGCCGGGCCACGCGCATCTATCGCTTCTCTTTTTCGCGGCCTCGGTGATTATGGGAGGAATCTACTACGTGATCCCGCGCATTTACGATTGCGAGGTCTACAGTCGCAAGTTGGCGGATGTGCAGTATAGTCTCTACGTGGTCGGGTTTGCCGCGTTCTTTGGGGGCTTCCTCTTCACCGGCCTGGTGCAGGGGACGAACTGGTTGCATCAGGGGCTGCCGGTGTGGAGCGTTCTGCCGGGGCTGCGACCCTACATGGCGTTGCGCGCCGCCGGCGGCTTCCTCGTGGTAGCAAGCTTCATGATGTTTACTTACAACATCCTGGCGACTGTCGTTCAGCGTAGGGTCGTGGCGCGCCCGGCGATGACCTTGCAATCAACCACGTCCGCACCGGCCACGGAATAGAGGAGGAGCCGAAATGAAGATGACCTTCAAGATTGTGGTCATTGGCAGTTTGATCGTATTCCTTGCCGTCGTGACGGCGGTCGTATTCGTGCCGGGGCTGATCTGGAATCCACCGCAAACCCTGATCGGGCGCCCCTACACGGAAATCCGCGAGCAGGGGCGGCAGGTGTTCTATTCCAATGGCTGCAACTATTGCCATACGCAGTACGTGCGCGAGGAAGATACGGGGATGGGGCAGGTTTCTGAAGGCGGCGATTACGTCTACGATAACCCCATGGTCCTCGGCTCGGAGCGGACGGGGCCGGATCTCTCGTATATCGGGCGTAAGCGCAACGAAATCTGGGAGATCGAGCATCTGAAGGACCCCCGGCGGCTGTCGCCGAACTCGATCATGCCCAACTTCAACTTCCTGTCGGACGAGGACCTCACGGCGGTCGTGACCTATCTTTTCGGGCTGGGTGATCGCGTGGCGGCTTTGCGGATGATCTTGCCGCCGACGACCTATGCGGGCCTGACCGATCCCATCCCGTTTCCCACGGCGACGCCGGTTCCGGGGGGCAATCCGCAGGGCTGGGATACGTGGACCGCAGCCGGTTTGCAAGAGGGCAAGGAACTCTACGTCACGTATTGCCTGACGTGCCACGGCTGCGCCGGTAACGGGCTGGGCAGCTATGGCGGCACGATGTCGGTCACCCCGGCTGACTACAAGCAAGAGCCGTTCCGCAATATGTCGGATGACCAATGGTTCTGGCACGTCTCCGAGGGGCTGCCGGGAACCCTCATGCCGACCTGGAAGACCAGCCTGACCGAAGATCAGCGCTGGAAGGCGATTCGTTACGTGCAGCAGATCTTCGCCCGGCCCATCATGCGCGACCCCGATGAAGGGGACCCCATCGGCCCTTATGTGGGCGCGACCAACCCACTACCGCTGACCATCGAAGTGCTCGATCAGGGCAAGGCGACCTTCATCCGTGAATGTATGGTTTGCCACGGCGACGCGGGGCGCGGCCACGGGCCGTATCGCACGGGGCTGCAACCCTCGCCGCCCGATTTCGGCGATGGGAACTATGGGCCGGATTACACGGACGCGGACTACTTCTGGCGCATCAGCGAGGGGCTACCCTGGAGCGCGATGCCGGCGTGGAAACTGCAATATGGCCCGGAAGATCGCTGGGCGTTGGTGCATTACATCCGCACCATCTTCACGCAGACCGAGCAGCCTCCGCCCGCACCGCCGGCCGGTCAGGATTTCAATTTCCCCGAAATCTATAAGACGCAAACGTTCCCTGAGGACGTTTCGTATCGTCGTGGGAAGCAAACCTTCCTCCAGAACTGCGCCCATTGCCACGGGCTGGCGGGCGACGGTGGCGGCTGGGACGGCCAGTATCTTAATCCCACGCCCTTCGATTTCCGGCAGATGGCGGGCAAGCCGATGACGCCCGCGGCGCAAGGGGAGCATCTCGCCAAAGTGACGTTCGGCATTCAGGATGCAGCCATGCCCACCTGGGGCGAGTTCCTGCCTGTCGAGCAACGCTGGGATGCGATCAAGTATCTCATGGGGTCGTTCATGGAGGGTATGCCGGTGACAACCAGCGTCGCCGGCGATGCCCCTGTCAACTATCTGACCTTGAGCCAGGATAACTGGATCGCGGAAGGCCATGTGATTTCTACAACCAACGGCTTGAATCTCTACACGACGTACTGTCTGACCTGTCACGGCGACCAGGGGCAGGGGAACGGGCCGGGCACGCAGGGCAACGCCAGCGGGTCGCCTGCGCCATTCCCGCCCGACATGCCCCAACCGTATGTCTTCTGGCGGATCAGAGATGGTGTGCCCGACAGCATCATGCCGCCCTTCCAGTGGCTGCTCACGGAGACGGAGGTGTGGGATGTGTCGGCCTACACGGAGAGCCTGGTGACCAAAAAACAAGGAGGTGGCTAATGCTTCGGGGGTTATGGGTCGTTGTCGGTTGGGGAGTGCTGGTCGCGCTGACCGGCCTGATCTCCATCATCTGGGGGTGGCGGCACGGGCAGTTTAAGGATATCGAAGAAGCTAAATATCGGATGCTGGAGGATCGTGATCCTGAGCCATGGCCCGGTCGGGAAGAAGGCAAATCATGACGCAGAACACCCTCGAACTGTGGCCGGAGATCTTGGGCGTGCTTGGGGGCGCGTTGATCCTGTTTCTGTTTGCCGTGACGATCGCGATCCACCATCGCGCCAATGTTGTGCCCGGCAGCCGGGGCCACCGAGACACAAGCATGGAATCGGGGCATGAGGAAATCCGCCCTGACGGTTACATTGACAGCTTCGCCGGCGAGATCGAAGAGGCCGGCGGTGGGATGCCGCCCGTGATTAAGTTGGCGCTGCCGGCGGTTCTGATCTGGTGGCTGCTCTACATACTGTTGTTCTGGGCGCCGAGATAGGGGGTGAACGATGGCTTATGTTCATCAGGTTAGCTTCACAATTCAACCTGATCGAATGCGTGAGTTGCGGATGGGCGCGTCTCTGGAGCGGGTCCTCGGCTATTTGCGCACGTTGTTGCCGAACGAGTCGGGACATATCGAATCGCGGGCCTTCTTCACCGTGGACACACCCGAGATCATCCACGTGGTTTTCCAAAGCACGTGGCAAGATTGGACAGATCTGTTAGCGCATCGCGATTCACGGCTTGTTGAAGACAAGGTGCTGGTGGAGTTCGCGCCCGACATCAGCGCCGAGGACCTGGTGGTGCATGATTACGGAGAGGTCCCTTGAGTGCAGCCCGCATGACCTGTGATCTGTGTGCACGGGAAATCAGGGGCGAGCCGGTGCGCGCGGCGGTTGGGGGGCAAGAGAAGACGTTCTGTAGCGCGGGGTGTGCCCGCGCCTATCAGGATATGCACGCGCAAGGAGCCGACGCGCAAACCGTCACGGCCGCGCAACCTCTCGCGCCGGCCTTCACCGGGCTGATGTTGAACCGGGGTGAGACTGCACGTTTTGCGGTGCAGGGTATGTATTGTGCAGGCTGCGCCGCCGCCGCCGAGCGGGTGTTACGCCGCGAGACAGGCGTCAAGAGCGCGGAGGTCAACTTCGCCTCAGAACAGGGACGCATTCAGTACGATCCGACACAGGTAGACCTGGCAAAAGTGCTGCGTAAGCTTGACCGTCTGGGTTATCAGGCGCACCTGTTGGGCGATCCGCAGACTGAGCGCGCCGAGAAGCAACAGGAACAGATGGTCCTCTGGTTGATCGTGGCGCTCGCCTTCGGGATGCAGGTGATGCTGTTGTATCTGGTGCAGCTCTATCACCTCTATGCTGCGGGCGAATTCAACAGCCCGGAGGTGCGCAGGCTGCAATATGTGGTGTGGGTTCTGGCGACCCCGGTCTTGTTCATCGGCGGCTGGTCTTTCCTGTTGGGGGCCTGGCGCGCGACCCTGGCCCGGACAGCCACAATGGACACGCTGGTCGCGCTGGGCACGCTTTCCGCGTATAGCTATAGCGCTTATGTGACGCTGACCGGTCGCGGCGAAACCTATTTCGATTCGGTGGCGATGATCACCGTATTTATCACATTAGGACGGTATGTGGAGAAGGTCGGCGGCCGGCAGGCGCGCAAAGATATCCGGCAACTCCTCAAGTTACAACCCGAAAACGCGTGGCGACGCGATGGTCAGAGCTGGAACCAAGTTGAGGCCGCGGCGCTTGCTATTGGGGACACGATTCTGGTCAAGCCGGGTGAGCGCGCACCGGTGGACGCGGAGGTCATCGAGGGCGAAGCGGCCGTCAACGAAGCGTTGCTCACCGGCGAATCCACCCCGGTGAACAAGATGGTCGGTGATGTGCTATTCGCCGGCACAGTGGTGACGGATGACGCACTGGTTGCCAGAGTGGTGCGTCCCGTCGCAGAGGGCCGCCTGGCGCGTATTACCCAACTGGTCGAGGAGACGCTCAATACCAAACCCCCCATCCAGCGCATGGCCGACCGGGCGGCGGCTTATTTTGCTTTCGGCATCATCGGCGTGGCCGTGTTGACTTTCCTGGGCTGGATGCTTGTTGGCAAACCATCTTCAGAGGCGTTGTTGATCGCCGTGGCCGTACTGGTAGTGGCGTGTCCGTGCGCCCTGGGCTTGGCGACGCCGCTGGCTTTAGCAATTGCGCTGGGGCGGACCAGCCGTATCGGCATTCTGGTGCGTAACCCCGCGGCGCTCGAAACCGCAGCCACCGTACAGCGGATCGCCTTTGACAAGACCGGCACGCTGACCAACGGCCAACTCACGGTTACTCAGGCGGTGGTTGCCCCGGAAAAGGCGATGACTGAAGCCGAGTTGCTCTGTCTGGCCGCGGCAGTGGAGCAATACTCCGAGCATCCGGTGGCCAGGGCAATCCTCAATGCTTGCTCTGCACCTCCACGCGCGGCGGAAGGTTTTAATGTAGCGCGCGGGTTGGGTGCCCGCGCCAATGTGGAGGGGAAGGCGATCAAGGTCGGATCTGCCCGGTTTCTCTCGCTGGATGGGCATAGTCCGTGGTGGGCTGACGCGAATGACCGCGCCGCCAGAGGTGAGACGATCGTCTGGGTTGGGCAGGACGACACACTGGTCGGGTATATTGCGCTGCGTGATGAGCCAAACCCGACGGCCGCGAACGGTTTGCGCCGGTTGACCGATGCGCACGTGCGCGCCGTGATGCTTTCGGGTGACAGCCCACAAACCACGGCAGCCATCGCCGGTGAGTTGGGCCTGGAATCCTATGAAGGCGGTGTGTCGCCCGGCGAAAAGGTGGAGCGGATCCGGGCGTGGCAGCAAGCGGGCGAGCGGGTGGGCATGGTAGGCGACGGCGTCAACGACGCGCCCGCCCTGGCGCAGGCCGACCTGAGCATCACGGCGGCAGGCGGCACGGATGTGGCGGGCGAAACTTCCGATGTGGTGCTGATGAGCCACGACCTAACCTTGGTCCCGGAGTTTATTGCGCTTTCACGACGGACGCGGCGCATCATTCGCGAGAACCTGGGATGGGCGTTTGCGTATAACCTGATTGCCGTGCCTCTGGCGGCATTTGGCGTCATTAGCCCCGCCATTGCCGCCGGCGCAATGGCCGCCAGCAGCCTGCTGGTGGTGGGCAATTCGCTGCGCTTGCGCCGATAAGCCAACGCCCACAAGGGGCCTAAACTACGAATCTATCCGAATATTCCCAGACCATCATGCTTTTCCTTTGTAGTGGCGGCTTCAGCCGCTGGGAGCACGACAGCGGCTGAAGCCGCCACTACGAAGGAAAAGACATGATGATCTGGGAATATTCGGATAGCTCCTTAACCTGCATAAGGGGGCTGGGGCAGTTCGAGGCCCGTTCACGGGCCTTGCATATCGTAGCCCGATCCATTCATGGTCGGGCGGGCGCACTTAACGCGAGCCGTCGCCATTTGCAGGTATCGGTCGTTGCCGCCCATGCGCCACCGGCGTGGCCCCGTGCGCATCTGAGGATGCGCACTCCGCGGGGGTGGGTGAGGATGCGCACTCCGCGGCGGGATGCGGCTGCGCCCTTCGCGATCTTCGCGCTTCGCGCCCTTCGCGTCGCTTCGCGGCTTCGTGTTCCACCCCGCCACCGCGCACCTGAGGAGGCCCACCCAAAGCGCACTGAAGTGCGCACTACGAGCGAGGAGACGCACTACAAGCGACCCCTCCACTCCCGCGCCCCTCCGCCCCTCTGCTCCTCCGCGCCTCCGCGTGAGCAAAAAGCCGCGCGCGACTTTGCCGCAACCCGCGCGCGGTGCTAAAATACACATATGCGACTCTATATCATCCGTCATGCGCAATCCGCGAACAACGCGCTCGAAGATCAGCGTGAGCGCACCGCCGAACCGCCGCTGACCGAGGTGGGCCGGCGCCAGGCCGATTGCCTCGCCAGCCTGCTGGGGAACGGCGGCATCCCCGACCCGAAGCTGGGCGACGCGGGCCGCCCGTTCGACCGGCTCTACACCAGCCCGATGCGCCGCGCGCTCGAAACCACGGAACCCGTGGCCCGCGCGCTCGGCATCCAACCGCACATCTGGGTGGATATCCACGAGTGCGGCGGGATGTGGCAGGATCACGGGCCGGAGGGCGGGATCGTCGGCTACCCCGGCATGAACCGCGCGGAGATCGCCACGGTCTACCCCGGCTACCAGCCGCCGGACGAGCTGACCGACACGGGATGGTGGCGCCACGGGCAGGAGGAGACGGCCGCTTGCCGCGCCCGCACGTGGCGCGTGGCCGCCGCACTGCGCGCCCGCGCCGCCACCGACGAGCGGATCGCCATGGTCACGCACGGCGATTTCATCAACAACCTGCTGCAGGCGCTGCTCGATGCGACTGCGCCGATGTGGATTCACGTCTACAACACGGGCATCTCCGTGGTAGACTTCCGCCCCGACGGCTCGCTGGGCCTGCGCTACACCAACCGCGTGGATCACCTGCCGCCGGAACTGATTACCTGATTGTGCAGGACGAACCACGGAATACACGAAATACACGGAAAAAATCAATGTTATTACTTTTTTTCCGTGTATTTCGGGTGTTCCGTGGTAAAAAAATTCTCGGATGAATGATGACATCACTTAAACGCCTGTTCGGAATGTTGGGGCCATATTGGAAGACGCTGACGGTGACCAGCGTTCTCATTCTTGCCGGCACAGGGCTGAGCCTGATTCCGCCGCTGGTGCAGGGCGCGGTGATTGACGAGATCGTCGGCCCGCAGAACATGCAGCGGATCTTGCTCTTCGTCGGCGCGCTCATCGTGATTTACGCGGGGATCGCCGTCACCGACGTGGGCGACAACTATCTGCGCCATACCATCGGCGAGAAGTTCCTCTTCGACCTGCGCATCAAGCTCTACGACCACATGCAGCGCCTCTCGCTGGCCTTCTACGACCGCAATTCGACGGGAGAGCTGATGTCGCGCGTCTCCAACGACGTGAACGCGCTGGAGCAGTTCATCACCCACGGCGTGATCCTCACCGTGGTGGACGGGCTGCGGCTGATCGGCGCGACGGTGATCCTGCTGGCGCTCGACTGGCGGCTGGCGCTGATCGCGCTGATTCCCGTGCCCTTCATCGCGATCGGGTTGCGCCGGTTCAACCAGAACGTGCGCCCCATCTACCGCCTCGTGCGCGACCGGCTGGGCAACATCAACTCGACGCTGCAAGACGAGCTCGCCGGGATGCGCGTGATCCAGGCGTTCGGGCAGGAGAACGCCGAAGTCGCGCGCTTCACCTCGGTCAGCCGGGCCTACTATGACGTGCGCGTCCGGGCGATCCGCAACTGGTCCACCTTCTTCCCCTCGATAAGCTTCGTGGCCGCGGTGGGCGGCGCGCTGGTGCTGGGGTTCGGCGCGCGCATGGTGATCCGCGCGGAGATTTCGGTCGGCACGCTGGTCGCCTTCATGGCCTACGTGGTCTCCTTCTATGACCCGATCCGGCGGCTAACCGAGGTGGACAACACCTTCCAGCAGGCCGCGGCCGCGGCCGACCGCATCTTCGAGCTGTTCGACGAGCAGTCGGAGGTGCAGAACGCGCCGGACGCCGTGGCGATCCCCGATGCGGCGGGCGCGGTGAGCTTCGAGGACGTGCATTTCCGCTATGGCGACGGCGACGAGGTGCTGCGCGACGTCACGTTCAGCCTGGCCCCCGGCGAAGTGGCGGCGCTCGTCGGCCCCAGCGGCGCGGGCAAGACCAGCATCGCCAGCCTGCTGTGCCGCTTCTACGACCCGATTGACGGCAGCATCAAGGTGGACGGGCGCGACCTGCGCGAGATCGAACTGCACTCGCTGCGCGAACAGGTGGCCGTGGTGCTGCAAGACACCTTCCTCTTCAACGGCACGGTGCGCGAGAATTTGACGTTCGCCAAACAGGATGCCACGGAAGAGGAACTGATAGCTGCGACCACCGCGGCGTTCGCGCACAACTTCATCATGGAGATGACCGAGGGCTATGACACGCCGATCGGGGAGCGCGGCGTCAAGTTGAGCGGCGGGCAGCGCCAACGGCTCGCGCTGGCGCGCGCAATCCTGGCCGACCCGCGGATTTTGATCCTGGACGAAGCAACTTCCTCGGTAGACGCGGAGGCGGAGTACTTGATTCAGCAGGCGCTGGAATCGGTGATGCAGGGGCGCACGGCGCTGGTGATCGCACACCGGCTGAGCACGATCCGCAATGCCGACAAGATCATCGCGCTGGAAGACGGCGTGATCCGCGAGGTGGGCAACCATCACGAACTGATCGCCGCAGGCGGGCTGTATAGCCAGCTCTATCAGCGGCAGTTGGAGTTGGCGCTGGATGGCGCGAGCGCGAAGGAGCAGGGGGCAGAAGGCTGATAGCTTATGGCCTAACTCTGGCCGCTGATCTCTAACCTCTGATCACTCAAGGAAATGCCCTGCATATGGCGAAGCGGCCACTCGATATTGACGAGATGATGGCGCGCATCCGTGTGGCGGTCGCCCCTTATCGCCCCGCCGCCATGTTCGAGTTGGCTCAGGCCGGCTTCGACTCGCTGTTCGAACAACTCGTGGCGTGCATCATCTCCATCCGCACCTACGACGAGGAGACGGTTCCGATCAGCCGGCGCCTGTTCGAGCGCGCGCGTACCCCCGCAACCATGGCGCAACTTACCTCAGATGAGATCGCCGCGCTGATCCGGCCTTCTACCTTCTACGAGCGCAAGGCCGGCCAGATCCACGCCATCGCACGGACAGCCGTAGAACAGTATGACGGCGAGTTGCCGTGCGAACCGGCCGCGCTGATGGCTTTCGCAGGTGTTGGACCGAAGTGCGCGCACCTGGCGCTCGGCGTGGCGTGCCGCCTGCCCTACATCAGCGTGGACATCCACGTCCATCGTGTCACGAACCGCTGGGGATACGTCTCGGCGCGCAGCCCTGAAGGGACGATGGCCGAACTTGCCGCCATCCTGCCCAGGGAGTATTGGATCGAGATTAACCGGCTGCTGGTGCCATTCGGGAAGCACATTTGCACGGGAAATCTGCCCCGGTGCTCCACGTGCCCTGTGCTCGAGATGTGCCGGCAGGTCGGCGTGACGGAGCACAGGTAATATGCCGCGTAACGGCGAGATTCGCGGATTACGATTTAGGAGACGGGTCGCGTTCCACCAGCGCATCGAGTTGCGCGGCGAGGGCGTCGAGTTGATCGGCAAGGCGTTTCACGTCATCGCGTGAGGGGATGCCCTGCTTGTGGAGTTCCTCGGCGGTCGGCGCGGCCGCGGCCCGCGCGCCCAGTTCCGCTGACAGCAGGCGGGCTTCCTCCTGTTCGAGGATGCCGCGCTCGACCAGCGATTGCACGCGCCGCTCGATCTCCTCATCCACCTGACGCAAGAGATCCAACGACCCGGCCATGCTGCGGCGCACCGCGGAAAGGGTCTGCTCGCCGGCCTGAATCAGACCGGCGAGCAGTGATTGCGGCAACACGCTGCCCTGCTTGCGCTCCTGCTCCGCGATGATCTGCATCAGGATGAGGCTGGTGATTTCGTCGCCGGTGGCGTTGTCAATCACTGTCACCTCAGCGCCCTGCCGGATCAACTCCGCGACGCCCTCCAGCGAAACGTAGTGCTTCGCCTCGGTGTCGTAGAGCTTGCGGTTCGGATAGCGCTTGATCAGCGGCATACGGGTCTAGCTCACCTTTTTGCTGAGCTCTTCAACCTTGCGCTGCAAGGCGGCGATCTTGGCGTTCAGGTCTTCGATGTCGTCCACGGTCGGGACGTCGCCCTGCTTGAGGGCCACCTTCACGCGCTTTTCCACCTCGGCGTCGAGCCGGGCGGCCTGCTTCTTGCTGGTCGCCATGACGTTATCCACCACGGCTTCGGCGTCATCCGCCGCGATATCGCCGCGCTGCACCATGCGGTTGACGAACGCCTCCACCTCGTCACGGGTGAGGGCGGCCGCACCGATGCCCGCGAAGAGCACCTTCTGCAGCATCTCGCGCAGCGGCCGGCGACGCACGTCTTGCATCGTCTCGTCGGCGGTCTGGCGCACGTAGCTCACGGTCTGGCTTTTCTCCACCGAGGAAAACGCGCTTTCCAGCGTCTTGCGCGCATCCACGAAGATGCGCTGGTTTTCGATAGCGACGATCAGATCATCGAGCGCCTTGCGGATATCGGCTGAGGTAGCCGCGCCCGAGTCTATGATCGAAGCATCAATCGTCTCGCGTGAGCGGTCAGTGGCCGCCTTCACCTCGGCGTCAATCATCTCGAGGTCAGCGGTGATCGCATCCAGGGCGCCCTTGGCGGTCTTCTTGCCTTTGGCGGTCATATCCTTGACGGTTTTCTTGCCCTGCTTCACCGCGTCTGAAGCCAGGTTCGCGGTTTCATCCACCAGGTCCTTGACGTCCGCGGCCAGGTTGTCAACCGACGCTTCAACGCCGGTGGCGTCCACGGTTGCGTTCACTCCCGTCTCGACCGCGGCCTTGACGTCAGCCGCGCCCTTCTGCACAGACTTTTTCACATCGGTTGCGGCCTTTTCAACCGCCTGCCCGGTCTCTTCAGCCGCATCGGCGGCTTCCTTCGCCATATCGTCGCTCATTCTGTCCCTCCTGAAAAACTATATCGATTCTATCGCCGTGACGCAGTGCGTCATAAGATTTATAACACACCGCGTCATGGATGTCAAGATGGCAAATCCGTTTTAGGTGCGCTATAATCGCCTTGTGAGGCGGCTCACCCGCGCACGCTCAATTTGAGCCAGATTCGAAACGGAAAGGTGCAACCATGCTTCAGCCAGGAGTCGCATTCGTTGTTTATGGCGTCCACAAAAACGGCCTGCTCGACCCGATGGGAACGCCCTTTGTGGATGAAGCGCTCGTCGCACAGGCCAAAGCCGCGCTGCGCGCCGAGGGGCTGACGCTCATCGAGCACGACGTGGTGTTAGCCACCAAAGCGGAGGCTCGCGCCTGCCTGGGCGACTTGAAAAAGCGCGATGACGTAGACGCCGTCGTGCTGTTCGCGGGCACCTGGGTGTGGGCCGCGCACCTGAGCGCGGCGCTGCGTGACTTTGCCGGCTCTGGCAAGGGGATCGTGCTGTGGACGCATCCGGGTTCGCAAGGCTGGCGGCCGGTGGGTGGGTTGGTGCTACACGGCGCGCTGAAAGAGATCGGCCTGCCGCACCGCTTTGTCTACGGCGCGCATGACGACCCGGCGACCCTGGAACGCCTGACCGCCTATTGCCGCGCCGCTCACATGGTCCACCGTCTCAACCAGAGTACGCTGGGGGTCTTCGGGGGCCGGGGCATGGGCCAAACTCCCGGCGTCGCCGATCCTTCGCAGTGGATGCGTCTGTTTGGAATTGACATTGACTCACGCGATACGACGGCGCTGCTCGAGGCGGCGCGGGCGGTCACCGCAGAGGAGTTGGCCGCCGCGCGTGACCACGTGCAGCCGTACTTTATCGAGCCGCTCCCTGCCGACGCCGTGGCCGAGCGGTCGCTGCGCATCTACGTGGCGATCCGCAAGATCGTCGCGCGTGAAGATTGGGATTTCTACACAATCCAGTCGTTTCCCGGCCTGGGCGACGATTACTCAGCCACGTCCTTCGCGCAAAGCATGATGCTGGAGGACCGCGTCGGAACCTCAACGCTCAGCGACTTCAACACCGCGCTGACCGTCAAGCTGCTCACCGATCTCAGCGCGGAACCCGTATACTACGGTGATCTGCAGCACATCAACCCGGCAACGCGCGAGATCAAGATCATCGGCGACGGCGCGTGTCCGCCCTCGCTGGCCGACGGGCGCGGGGCGACCTTCGCGGAGCATGGCATCCCCACGGAAGGCGCGGCGGGGGGTCTCTCGGTGCGGCTGATCTGCAAGCCCGGCGAGGGCATCCTGGCGCGGCTGGGGCGGCAGGCCGGCGAGTTCGAGATGATCCTGGCCCGCTGCCGGGTCGTCGAAATCCCCGACGCCGAATTGGCGGCGCGCCTGGATGAGTGCGGCATCCCGTTCTGGCCGCACGCCTTCGTCGAAGTGGACGCCGACATGGACGCCCTGATCGAGGACTGGAACAACGAATACGCGGTGCTGGGCTATGGCGCGCACCTGTATGCCGACCTGCAAGCCTTCTGCGAGCTGACCGGCATCCGCTGCATCGCGCTATAGCGTGGCGATAAGGAGGGAGCATGTCTGACTTGCTTTTACGCGACTTTGCACCCCGGCCCAAACTGGTCACCCCCGAAACGCTCGTCTTGCGGCCGCGCTACCCCGTCTTCGACGCGCACAACCACCTGGGGCCGGAGTTCGGCGGCAACTGGATTGCAAAATCGGTGGACGAGCTGATCGCGACGATGGATCGCCTGGGCATCACCCGGCTGGTGGACCTCGACGGCGGATGGAGCGAAGCGATCCTCGACGCGCACCTCGCACACTTCAAAGAGCCTCACCCGGAGCGCTTTATGATCTTCGGCGGCATCGCATGGGATCGGTGGGCCGACGAGGGCGATCGGTTCGGCGAGGCTGCGGCGCGCCGGTTGGAAGCGCAGGTCAAGCGGGGGGCAGAGGGGCTGAAGGTGTGGAAGGTGCTGGGGCTGCACGTGCGCGACCAGAACGGTGCGCGCGTGCCCGTAGACGACCCGCGGCTCGACCCCGTCTTCGAGACGGCCGCGGACCTGGCGATCCCGACACTCATCCACATCGCCGACCCGATTGCCTTCTTCGATCCGGCAGACCGCTTCAACGAGCAGGTCGAAGTGTTGCAACACGTACCGGACTGGCACTTCTACGGGCCGGAGTTCCCGTCGTTTGAGCAATTGATGGAGGAGTTCGTGGCACTATTCGAGCGGCATCCGCGCACGACCTTCATCGCGGCGCACGTCGCATCATACCCGGAGAATCTGGGCTGGGTCGGCGCGCTGCTGGACGCGCACCCGAACGTCTATGTGGATTTCTCGGCGCGCATCAACGAACTGGGGCGGCAGCCCTACACGGCGCGCGACTTCTTCATCCGCTATCAGGATCGCATCCTGTTCGGGAGCGACTGCCCACCCGGAAGCGACGGTTACCCGGTGTACTACCGCTTCCTCGAAACGCGCGATGAGTATTTCAGTTACGGCGGCGGCCTGGGGCGCTGGCAGATCTACGGCATCGGGCTGCCCGATACCGTGCTGGACAAGCTCTATCGGCGCAACGCCGAGCGCGTGGTAGTGCGCGCGTAGACTCATTACATCATGCCCTTCGTAGTGACGGCTTCAGCCGGTGGGGGGGGCCAACGGCTGAAGCCGTCACTACGAAGGAGAACGGCGCGCGGGTTTCAGATCAGATCTGCGAATGCGCACTCCGCGGGGTGAGGAGGCGAAAAGCCGTCAGTTCAGGCGCGCCAACTGACGGATGAGGACGTTGAGGTGTTGCCGGATCGGTTCGGCGGCGGGCGTATCGCCGGCGATCAGCAGATAATCTTCCAGGTGTTCCGCA
Source organism: Anaerolineae bacterium (assembly GCA_038214535.1). Lineage (GTDB taxonomy): Bacteria > Chloroflexota > Anaerolineae > CG2-30-64-16 > CG2-30-64-16 > JBBQRS01. The sequence continues at coordinate 4,602 of JBBQRS010000013.1, read as the reverse complement.
GCCGCGCGTAATGAGCCGGCGCGCTGGCACAGTAACCCTAGATCGCGCAGATGATCGGGGTCGCCGGGCTGCAACAGCCGCAGGCGCTCGACCGTCAGCACGGCCTGGGGCCACGCCTCGCGCCGCACGTAGACCCCGCGCAGGTTGAGCAACATGCGCGCCAGGATGTCGGTGGGCGCAACCGGTTTGAGCCAATCGGCGTGAATCGGACCGCCAATGCCGGTCACACCGCGCACGAGCGCAGCCACATCCTCCAGGGTCAGCAACATCCCGCCGTGAAACGGATTCAGCAGGACGCGCGCTTCATCCTCGCCCACTGCGACGATGAAGTGTCCGGGCAACCCGATCCCATAAGCGGGCAACCCCAATCGCCGCGCCATCTCGATATAGAGCGCGGAAAGGGCGATCGGCAGCCCCAGCCGCCGCTCCATCACCGCGTTCAGGTAGCTATTGCGCGGATCGTAATAGTCGTCGGCGTTGCCGCTCAAACCGATCTCGCGGAACAGGAACGCCGAAAGCCGGGCAACGCGTTCCGCCGGCGAACCCTGGGCACAGGACGGCGCGGCCCGGTCGGTCCATGTCTCCAACAAATCAAGGTAGCACGAGGGGCGCAACTCTGGGTAAGCGATCTCGCGCGCAAAGAGGAGGTTGGCGCGGATCAACCCTGGGCCGCCGGACGCGCGCAATTCTTCCGCGAAGGTCATCCCGTCAATGGCATTGGTCAGCATCGTGCAGAACCCGCGTCCACCCTCGTAGCGCTATTCTTCATCCTGGAACAGGTCGCGCAATTGATCCCACATCTCATCGAGCGGCGGCAGGAAGGGCGTCTCGGTGAACTCGTCGCGCACGTCGGCGAGATAGGACATCACGTCGAGCTGCGGCAGGTCACGATCCAACTCCTTGAGCTTTTCGTCCATCGCCGAGACCAGGGTGCGGCCCTGCTCGTCAAGCTCCGAAATGTCAATGCTCAGATCGAACATGTGGTTGAAACGCCGCATCAGTTCGTGCCAGGCGCGGAAGTCGTTCTCGATGCGCAGCCCCTCCAGAGTCTCCGAGCGTTCGGAAAAGTCATACGCGGGCACCAGGGCATAGAAAGACGCCAGCTCGATGCCGGCTTCCTCGGCCCAGTGGGCCATATAGGTGCCGATGGAAACGCCGCCCTCGTAGTTGGAAAACTGCACGGCGTAGTTCTCCAGATCGTCGCGCATCGCGGGCAGGCTGTAAGCGCACGAGACGGAGCGATCCTGATCGTAGGGCATCTCGCCGTAGACGCCGCCAACCACCACGACGCGCTTGATGCCCAACTCACGCGCCGCGTCGAGGAAGGCGCGGGCATAACGCTCGGCGTCGAGATGCGGCTCCGTGCCGGTGAAGATCACCAGGCCGCGGCGGTGGTCGCCCGCGTAGTAGAATTCGTTTTTCCGTTCCTCCATGCTCACACGGTGACCGTCCTCCAGCTTGATGATGGGGCGCAAGAAGTGATGCGCGCCGGGCACCTGGAACATGTAGAACCCGTCGGAGTCAATCTCGCCGATCTTGCGCGCGCCGGTCTTTTCGATGAGCCATTGCGGCAGCCCCGATGAGATGGAGCCGGCGTCGGCCCATTGATCCCAACCCGCGATCATATAGATTTCTTCGGCCTGCGGTTTCTCGATCAATACGAGCGCGTCTTCCATGCGTCACCTCCTTCGGTCATAACGACCGGTAAGGGGTATTATAGCATTGCCGCGCGGGATGGGGCAAAGGTTTAGAATCTATCCGAGTATTCCCAGACCATCGAGACTTTCCCTTCGTAGTGACGGCTTTAGCCGTTCGGGCGCACGATAACGGCTAAAGCCGTCACTACGAAGGAGGGCGACGCGCAGTTTTCGGATAGATGCTAGAGCGCAACTGTCGCGCCGGTGCGCTCCGATTCCAGCGCGGCGGTGAAGAGGGCGTGGCTGGCCGCGGTTTCCGCGGGGGTGGCGCAGGTGAACGGCTGGCTCATCCCATCGGTCCCGTTCACCAACTCATCGCAGAAGGCCGCGAACATCTGAAGCAGGGCGTCGGAGAAGCCGAACTCGAAGATGCCGCCGGTGATGGACTTGTAAGGCGGCGTATGGGGCATATCCAGCACGCGCCAGGCCTGCTCGTCGCCCGGGGCATAGGGGAGATAGGTGATCTGCTTCGGGTGCTTCGTGCTGAACTCCGCACTGAGCGCCGTGCCGGCGATGCGGATGAACCAGGTGTTGGCGTGGCCGGGCGCGATGCGCTTGGTAGAGAGGATCATCGGGAAGGACTGATCGGGCGTCTCGACGCGGGTTGCCAGGATCGCGTTGTCCCACGTCTCACATGGTTCCAGCGCGCCGTCTTTGCCGGGGCGCTCGGTGATGATTTTGGACAGCAGCGCGCGCACGTCGTTGGGCTGCCAGCCCAGCCGGAAGGGCAGATGCACCACGTGCATCCCCAGGTCGCCCATGCAGCCGTATTCGCCGCAGGTCGCGATCTGGCGCTTCCAGTTGATCGGCTTGCGCGGGTCGAGATCGCTGGAGTGCCAGAAACCCGCCTCCACCTCGATGATCTTGCCGAAACGGCCCTCGCGCGCCCACTGGGCAATGCGATACGCGCCGGGGAAGAAGGGGAACTCGGATGAGCAACGCACCAGCAGGTCGGGGTGCGCGGCGACGGACTCCAGGATGGCGGCGTTGGCGGCCCGATCTATGCCGAAGGGCTTCTCGCCCAGCAGGTGCTTGCCCGCGTCCAACGTGTCGCGATAGATCTGTTCGTGCAGGTTGTGCGGCACGGCGCAGTAGACCGCCTCGATGTCATCGCGCGCCAGCAGCTCGCGATAGTCGCGCGTGACCAGCTCCAGCCCGTCCACCTGACACTGGAACCATTCCAGGTCGGCCAGGGTGAGCGACGAGAGCGCGACGATTTTCGGCTCGAAGTCGAGGTCCGAGAGGTGACACCAGCGCGCCGCGGCGCTGGCGAACTCCTTGCCCATCAGCCCGCCGCCGATCAACCCGAAGCGGATTTCGCGTTTAGCCATGATTTTACTCCTTGGGGGATCGGGGATCAGGAATTAGGGATTGGGGATCAGGGAGCATAAACCCGATCCCTGATACCCTTTCCCTGATCCCTGTCACGAATACCCCAGCTCACGCTCGGTGTCGGCGATGGCTTCTTCGATTATGGCGAGGCCCTTGAGCGCGACGTCGTCGTCCATGATCATGGGGGGCGACATGCGCAAGATATGCCCGGCGGGAATCCAGGCGAGGCCCTTGCGGAAGGCCTTCTGATACACCAGTGTCCCGGCCTGCTCGAACGGCTCGCGGGTGGCTTTGTCCTTCACCAGCTCGATGCCCAGCAAACAGCCCAGGCCGCGCACTTCGCCGATGATGGGGTGCGCCTGCTCCATCTGTTTCATGCGCGCCAGCAGGATTTCGCCCAGATGCGCCGCGCGGGCGCAGAGGTCTTCCTCCTGGATCACCTCGATGCTGGCGAGCGCCGCGGCGCAGGCCATCGGGTTGCCGCCGTAGGAGGTGCTGGCGCTGATCTTCTCGATCACCTCTTTGTGCTCGTCGACCACAAGCATCGCCGTGACGGGGAAGCCGTTGCCGAAGCCCTTGCCCAGGGTCATCACGTCGGGCACGGTGTCCCAATGCTCCATCGCGAACATCTTGCCGGTGCGCGCCATGCAGGTGAGCACCTCGTCGGCCATCATCATAATGCCGAACTCGTCGCACAGGGCGCGGATCTTCTGAATCCAGCCGTCCGGCGGGACAACGCTGCCGCCCCACCCCTGGATCGGCTCGAAGACGATGCCGGCCACGCGGCCCGCGGTCTCTTCTTTGAGCACAGTGCGGATGTAGTCCACGCACATCAGGTCGCATTCGGGATAGTGCTGGCGGAACTCGCAGCGATAGCAGTTGCCGCGCGGCACGAGGAAGTAGCCCGGCGCGCGCAGACCTTGACTCGCGTCGAGCCGGGCCAGCCCGACCGCGCCCATCGTCTTGCCATGAAAGTCGCGGTGAAACGAGATGAACTCGAACTTGCCGGTGGCGGCGCGCATCACGCGCAGCCCCGCTTCCACCGCGGTCGTGCCCGAATCGTAGAGCTGCATCCCGGAGAGCTTCTTCTTGCCCTCGCCGGGCGCGATTTCGATCAGCTTCTCCAGCAGCTTCATCTTGATCGGGGTGGTGAAATCGTGAGCGTTCATCAGCTCACCGGCGGCCTTCTGAATGGCCTCGGTGACTTTGGGGTGACAGTGGCCCAGCCCGGTGACGTAGATGCCCGACGAGAAGTCAATATAGGTGTTGCCGTCCACATCGGTGAGCGTGACGCCGTGACCGCTCTCGAAGGCGACGGGGAAGAGCCGCACCTGCGAGGAGTAGCCCTTCATGTATTTCGCGGCGCGCTCGTGGGTCTCATGGGACTGCGGCCCCGGCGGCGGCACAACGATGTTGGGGACGGAATTAACGTCTACTTTGGCCCAATTTTTATCATACATAAAACCTGTCTCCTGATAGCATAATTTCTAGGAATCCCTTCGTAGTGGCGGGGGGGTTGGGGGGGTTGGGACACCCGCGGGAAGGAGCCCCACCCCAAATATGGACGGAGGCG
>JBBQRS010000012.1:0-64623 GCA_038214535.1 Anaerolineae bacterium | reverse complement strand
GCCGCCGCCCATCCCGCGGTCCATCATCTCCTGGGGCGGTTCGGCCTGGCCGAGGACGGTGTAGGCGCGCAGGCGGTAATCGGATGCGTCGGGGCTGCGCTCGCTGTAGAAGGTCGCAATGGGGTCGGGAAGCTGGTAGTTGCTGAGAGCGAGAATGGCCTCATCTACGACGACCACGGTGACCTCTGCGCGTTCCTGTGGGCGACCGGCCGCATCCAGGACGGTGACGTCTATCGAGGTTTCGCCGCCCGGCTCGAGCTTTTCGTCGCGCGGCGCGACCGTCACCGAGAGGGTGCGGCTGAGCGGCGGGATGGTCAGAGCGAGTTGGCCCGATGCGAAGGCGGGCCGACGCGGCAGGCTCTCATCTACCTCGCCGTTCGCGTTCAGGCGCGGGGCGGAGCCGACCAGGTCAACCTGCATGTAGAGGTTGGGGATGTGGGCCTCCTCGATCGGGATGCGCAGGATCGTGGTGGCTTCGTTCATGGTGAACTGTTGCGTGCTGATGATGCCTGACCGGCGCAGGGTGAGTACACCCTCTGCCGGGGTGAACGGCGATTGCACCAGGATTTCGGCCACATCGCCCGGTTGATAGTCCTTGTGGTCGGGGATTAACGTGGCTTCTTCCTGCTCGAGTTGGCGGGCGGGCGGCGCACCGCCGCCGCTGACCCAGCGGTCGAACTGCGTGCGGTTGCGGCGGCCTGCGGGGTCGGTCACTTCCGCCGTGATACGATAGGTTCCGCCCTCCGGCGTCTCGAAGGTGCAACGCACGGGCTGCGCCGCCGATACGACGGTGCAGTTTTGCGGGGCGACGGCTTCCTCGCGCCATTCACCGTTCTTGTAGCGCCACTCCATGCGCGCGGCGAGCATGGTGATCTTCACGCCCGTTGTGGGGCGACCGTCGAGGTCGGTGACGATGGCTTCGATAGGCAGCGGCTCTTCGCGCTCGACGAACATGCGGTCGCTGCGCAGGCCGACGTAGAGCGATGCAGGATGCACCAGCAGGGTAGTCTGCGCAGTCCACGCCTGCCGGTTGACGTCCATCACGGTGGCTTGCGCCGTGACCGTGCTGGGGCCGGGCGGCTCGACGGACTCGAAGTTGATCTGGAGCCGATGAACGCCCGCGGCGTCCGTGAGCCCGTCGAAAGTCTGCGTGTTATCCATGGCAGGGAACGAGGGCTGATAGCCGCGCCACCACGGGATCCATTGGCCGAAGGTGAAATCGTCCCAGCCGGGGGGCGAGTACTGACCGGCGGCGCTGCTCACCTGCCAGGTGGTCTGCGCGTTGGGCAGAGGGCCGCCGGCATAGTAGGCGGCGCTCACTTCCAGCGTCGCGGCGTCGCCGACGAAGTGCGGGCCTTCGGACGCGGATGTTTTGACTTCAAACTCGGGGCGACGGAACTCCTGTACCTGGAAGTTGTGGCCGTAGTTTGCGCCGTCCAAGTCATTCAGGTTGCCCACGGCGGTCAGATCCAGTGTGGTGTAGCCCAGGTTGATGCCCTCAGGCAACGTGAAAGCCAAATCGAACCCGCCGAGCGGGCTGAGATCGGCGGAACCCTGCCCCACCTGGTTGCCCTGCGCATCCATGACGCGGTAGCTCACGGATTCCACCCCGCCGCGCAGCGCGCCAACGTCGCCGTCCTCGCCGCCGCCGATCCGGCGGAGCCAGCCCTTGACGTGGACTTCCTCGCCGGGGCGATACATGCCGCGATCATCGAAGACGTGCCAAGCCAGTCGGTCGCGGACGGGTTGCGCCGTCCAGCCGCCGTCGCCCCACATGTAGGTGTTCGCCGGCAGCATCGCCATATCGTCGCCCAGGCGCGCGACCAGGGTCGCGGCGGTCTGCGGGCGGAGGGCAATGCGAGCGGTTCCGTCTGCATCCGAACGCGCGCCCGCGCCGAGCGACTTGCCATTCACGTCAAGGAGATCAAACGCTACGTCCGGCAGCGGCTTGCCGTCGGCCAGCGAGGTGGCCCAGGCAACCATTTCCGTGTTATCCACGAATGCGTCGAGGCCGATCTGGGTGGCCTGAACCCACGTCGTGATCACGGGCGGCCTACCCCCGAACATTTCGAGAAGCCGGGTCAGGCCGGTCGTCTCCGGGGTGATGATGAGGACGAGTTGACCCTTGCCGTCCTTCAGGGCCGGGTCGAGGTCAATCGTCGTCTCCGTCAGTTGATCCGGTTGCGACTTGACCTCGATCTTTTTGGAAAGGACCAGGCGTCCGGGCGGTGTGGTCGGCTTTTCATCGCGATAGTAGGATCGCAGATGAAGCTGGAAAGCTTGCCCGTCCTCCGGTTTGACCGCGTAGGCTTTGACATCGAGCCGGGGGAAGTTGACCGTGAAGACGGAGAAGCGCGGCGGCAGGGCCGGGTCGAGCACGACGAAGGGCGTGCCTGCGGCCCAGATCGCCGGGTTGGCCTCGCCAACGTTGAAGACGACGGTCTGGTCTTCAACGAGCGTTTGCTCGTAAATATCGCGGATCGTTCTGCTCAGGCGGACGCTGTACTGCATGCGTCCCTGGCTGCGGCCCTGAATCTGGAGCGTGTTGCCGAAAATCTGGATGACGGTATTCGGAAGCTCCGGGGTGATGCTCACTTGCGACGCGTCGAATACGTCAGGATTCAGCGGGTTGCTGAACTCGATGTTCCAGGGCATGAGCGGCGGGCAGTTGCTATCCCATCCGCATTGGCTGCGCACCACGGCGAGCGGGCCGTGCGTCTCGAAGCTGAACTCCTGGGGCTTCTCGGTCTTCAGCGGGCCTTCCGCGGAGGGCAGGCCGGAGCCAAACGTAACCGTTACGGAAGCGGCAGGTGCGAATGGCTCTTGCGCGCGGAAGGCGATCCAGCGGTCTTCGCCTGCGTCCTCGATCAGTGCGCCGGCGGTCCTGTCGCCGTCGAGTTCGGCGGCGGTCGCCAGTCGGATCGGCGTGGCTGCGCCATTGGCTTTCACCTGGATCGCGGCGAGTACGGCATCGGGGTCAATTCTCTGGTCGAAGGTTGCGACCATCAGTGGGTCGAGGGGCAGGCCGCTGCCCGTGGGCGAGAATTGCAACACCTGCGGTGGCGGCGTGGTGAAGGTCCAGGTGACGGCCCTGGCAAGCGTGTTACCTGTGGCCGATTTTGTGCCCGCAGGAACTTCGACGGTGTAACGGGTCGCCATGGGGAAGCGCGGGTCCGGTTCGTAGAGCAGCGTGTTTGTGCCCACCCAACGCCATTGGCCGGGCGGCAGCGGTGAGAGTTGCACGGGCGGCGGCGCGTTACCCAGGTCTTGCAGACCGGTCAGCGCGACCATGGGCTGGTTGAAGGTCACGCTGAGGTTGGCGGCCAGCGGCACGTCGCCTTCGGGTGCGTAGCGCAAGACCTCGAGCGGCGTGTTCTCTGGCAGCACGGTGGGAGGCGGCGTGGCGGGCGGCGGGAAAGGTTCATTGACTGTGGCGCCGGTGCGCGGTGGCGGAATGGTGGTTGGCGGCAGCGCCAGGTCTTGCACATCGCCGGTCGCCTTCGCCAGGGGCGGCAGGCGTTGCAGGAGGGCGTCCACCTCGGCCGGCTTGAGCGGCGAAGTAACCGCCTGCGTGATGGGCGCGGAAGACTCCGGCTGTTCCTGACCCCGGGTCAGGCTGAATTGCAGCCCGGTTGTCGGGCCGCCCTCACTGATCGGGCCGGAATCCGTGAACTGCGCCGCTCGGATGACGCGCACGGACGTTGTGCCTGTGCTGGAAGATTGTGTGGGCGGGCTGTCTGGTGTCAGGCCCGCAGTGCAACCGCCCAGCAGACCTGCCAGTATGATCATCCCTATGAGCTTAAAGAGACGCGACATTGCAACCCTCCTTCATGAACAACCCTGTGACGCTAACAATCATATCCGCGCACGTCGCGAACGCCCACAAGGGGCTAGACTACGGAATCTGCGGATAGATTCTAAATTTTAACGGGTGGGCATACCCGCTCTTACTCGATTTGACGCCGCAATCGGCCTTGTGGTTCCTGGTTATGGTTCCCAATCCCCATCTACACACGAGCTATCCTCTGGGACGACCGTACATCGCGCGAATGGCGAAGCGCGCCGCTCGATACATATGATAGCGCGCAATCCAATACCACGCCAGCGCGCCGGACAAGGCCGGCGGCCAGCATTGTTCCCCGTTCGGAAGGTAGGCTGCGCGCACGATGCCCAATACCTGGGCGGGATCAAGCCCTCTGTCGGGACTGCGACGGTGGTCGCCCTGCGCGATCCATTTGGCGCCGGCGCGCCGCACCAGCCGATGGGCGACCAGCGCGTCGCCGTTGGCGAAGACGATCAGCGAACCGAGCGGCACGTCGAACGGCAGCGGCGCGACGTCAATCTCGCAGTCGGAGGGCAGGGTGGGCAGCATACTCTGGCCGCGTAAGGGCCAGCGGCAGCGCCCCTTCTGGTTGAGGATCTCCAGCAGGAGGGGGACCCAGGCCGCGGCCTCGCGGTGCTGCGGGATGGAAGACGTGGGCATCGTTCAGGCGGCCGGCGGCGACGCACGTTCAGGGAGCGCGGATTTGAGGAACGGCCAGAGATCGGCCGTTGGCGGAAAACTGAGCCGGTAGACCGGCACGCGCGCCAGGATGCGCTCGACGATGGAGAGCCAGACTGTGGCGCTTTCGACGCGCTCTACGGCGACCTTCTCGGTGTTCAGCAAAGTCGAGACGGCCTCCCACGGGCGCAGACGTTCCAATTCGAAGGTGGGGGCGTGGACGAGCGTGTAGAGCGCCGTGAGGGGTAGCGTGCGGCGCACCCGATGCACCATCTCCGGGGGCGTGCTGAGGCCCCAGAAGGGGGTGCTGTCGAGGGCGATGCCGTCGCCGGTGTCACGGAGGATGATGCTTTCATCGCTGAGGATACGCCCGAAGCCTGCGCTCAAACGCGCAATCATGGTTTTGCCCGCGCCGGACGGCCCAAAGAAAACGTGACCTTGTCCGCCCACCTCAACGCCGACGCTGTGGAGCAGGAGCGCATCGTATTCACGCGGCAGGGCCTGCATACAGACGTAGGCCAACGTGCGTTCGAGGGCGGAGACGGCCCGCGCGTGGGAAGGCGTGGCGACCGATCCGGCGCGGCGCGCCATATCTATCCAGCCGGCGTAGGCGTTAACCCGGAAGACCGAAAGCGCGCCGTGGTGGCGCAGCCAGGGATGCTCGGTGTCTGTGAGCGCCGGGTCGTGGCGCAAATCCACGCGCCAGCGCGGCGAGTCGTCGCTCAGGAAGGCGGCATAGCGTTCGGCCAAGCCGGGGCGCCAATCGGGATGGGGGATGCCGACGGAGATCTTCAGACCGCTGATGTCGAGCGTGAGCGCGTCAGCCATTTCAGTGAACCTCCATGTTCGCGCGTTTGTCCGGGCGGCCGGCAAGCTCGAAGGGGCGCAGGAGCAAGCGAAACCCCAGCCAGGCAGCGTAACGCAGGCGGTCGCGCCCATTCAGCAATTGCCAACTGACGACGGCGCGACGGCGCGAGCGGCCGGCCTGTTCATCGCCCAGTCCCCAGGTGGCATCGCCCGCGGCGCTATGTGTGAGCCGCGAGAGTTGCGCAAGGGCGTCTGGCGGGACGGGCGTGCCAAGCCAGCGCTGTGAGACGCTCAGAGCCGTGTGGACGGCCCTGCCGAGGCCCCAGGTTTCCGTCCATGCGATCACCCCGGCCCAATCCATTGCCTGCCAGCGGGCGAGCCGGTCGAGATCGAGCAACCAGATCAGGCGCAGCTCGCGGCTGTGATGTAGCGCCAGGTGCGCGGCGCTGTGGATCAGCAGGGTGGCCGGGTCGGGGACGCTGACGCCGGGGTGGCCGGATACCGGCGCGGCGGCAGCCCAAACATCCGCCATAGGGATGCACTGGATGTAGTAGGGAATCTCTAATAGCGACCAGTGCAACTCGGTGACCAGGCCGTAGCGGTCGGGCCGGGTGCAGAGCATGGGCATCTCCGAGCGGAAGGCGTGTTGCCAGCGCGCCACACGATCCAGCCCGGCCCAGCCGATGCTCTCGTAGCCGGCTTGGCGCAGGGTGCGGCGCGCCCGCGCCATATCGTCGAAAGGAACCAGCAGATCGAGGTCTCCGATGGGGCGTTCGGCGGGACTGCCGTAGACCAGCCGCCCGGTGGCAAGCCCCTTGAGCAAGATCAGGGGGATGCCCTCACGCGCGAAGGTCGCAATGATGGATTCAAGTTCGTGTTCGAAGACGAGGGAGCGCAAGGCGTTGTCTTGAAATGTGACGTAGAGCGCATCGCGAAATTCCGGCGGCAAGGCTTGCAGGAGGCGGGCGTCGCGCAGGCGCAGGTAGAGCAGCGGCGTGATGGCGTGAACGTCCAGTGCGGGCAGCACGGCGCGCCATTCGGCGAGGAGGTGGTGATCGGGCGCAGGCGGCGCGCCCTCCGCGCGCAGCGTGTGGCCCAGCCAGTCCACCCACTTCGGTGGAAGAGAGCCTCGCGTTGAAAGCTCAAAGGGATCGAATACTGAGTTAGCGGCCATTGGCGCTTTCCAAAAAAAATAGGGACGCAGCCGATGCTGCATCCCTATTCTAATCGCGTTTGTGCTACAGGGATAGTCGGAGCGCCAACTTACCGCGAGATCATTGGCAAGTACGTGCTGACGTTGACCATGGCCGCCGGCAACTTGACCTTGAGCGCCGGGTCGCCGAACAGAACCGAAGAGTCAATCAGGTCGAGGTAGACCGGCGAGTTTGCGAAGTAGAAGTAGCGGGCCGAGTCTATGACCTGACCGATCCGCGGCAGGCGATCATAAAACAGGGCCTTGTTGACGCCCTCGTTCATCACCAGTTCGTCCACGCCCAGGTGTTGACCGGTGGCGGCGTAGCTGGCGACGGAACCCCGGTTTGCGGTGGTCAACTCCGTTTCGGCCAGCGATTGCAGATTCTGATAGACGTTGTGGAAGTAACCGGTGTAGCACGTGTAGTGCATCACTACGGGCCAAACGGTGTTCGGGGCCAACGCCGGGATATCTTCGTAATTGAAGAGGCTGGAAGAATAGCCCCAGCGGAAGCGCGAGCCGTGCCCGAACCACTGTAACATGAGATTCTGGCCGTTGTAGACGGTCTTGATGGCGTTCTTCATCGCCGCCGGGTCGGTGTAGTTCGCATTGGGGCAGTTGTCGCCCGCCGTCGGCACGCGATAGTAAGTCCTGGATGCGTTGTATTGCGCGGGCAACCAGTTCTTACGGATCAGTTCGCTGATGGCGTTAAAGTCGCCCACCGCGTTATTGCAGTCGTCTGCGATGAAGGCGACGTTGCTTTGCCACGCCCCGCCGGGCGCGCCTTCGTAGGCCAGTACCTTGTTGACGAAGGCGTTGACGCCTGCTGCATCCTGCGCGGAGACCCGACCGATGTGCATTTCGGGCAGGAAGTCTGTGGGGCTGTCCACGCTGACGAAACGATTGTCCGCCGCGGTTTCGCCGATCCACGGGTCTATGTCCACGAGGTAGGGCGGGATCAGATTCTTGAGCGTCGAGTTTTCGGCGTTCTTGAAATCGTGATGCCCATCGCCGACAAGCATGACGTATTCGGGGGGGCTGCCGTCGCTGCGCCAGTTTTGATAGGCGTAAGTCAGAAATGCGCGGATGGCCTCGGGGTCAACCAGTCCGTAGCTGAATTCGTCGTAAACGTCCTGGATGTTGACTTTGGCGACGGCGAGCCCTTCGGCCTGCCGGAAGTCGAGTAGCGGTTGGACGGCGTTCCACAGGTCGCTGTGGACGATGGCGATGTAAGACGCGTTGCGGGAAGGCGACTGCCAACTGGATGGCGTATCGGCCTGGATCTCGGCGGGCGCGAGCAGTGCGGCTTCGGTTGCCAGATAGTAACTCGGGTTCGGTAGATCGGCGTCCCAGAAGTGGATGGTGTTGCTTCCACCCGCAGGCTGAGATTGCACTGTCGTCAGTTGGACGGGTTGGCGCGGGTTGCGCACATCGTACACGTGTACGTCAGGCGACGAGAAACCTGTCACTACGACTTTATTAGCCCCCGCGGGCGCGGCTTCGATGTAGATGCGATCGGCTTCGGCGTCGGCGGTGGCGGTATAGGTCAGTTCGACCCAATCGGGGTAAATCCAGTAGTACGATAGCGCCGGTAGTTGGCTCAACGCGGCTTCCAGCGTAACCTGGGTGACGCCATCGGTGAGCCACGCGCCGGAGACGCCCGTCGAGGCGGTATATCCCGTTTTGCCTTTCCACTTGTACGTTCCGGCGTTGTTCCCGTTGACACGGATCGCCATGGATTGGTCGGTGGCGGCGCCCTGCACTTTACCCCCGTAGACGCTGGCGCGCAGCGATGCGGCGCCTGAGGTCACCAGGTCGTCCACAGGCAGGCTATAGGTCCGGGTTACGGTGGGGTAGGCGGCGTTGGCGTAAAGCGAGTTGTCATAGTAATGGTCTTCGTCTATCGGGCGCTGAATGTCGCTCACGTAGACCTTGTCCACCTCGACGCGGGAGGTCTGGGTGATGGATGTTACGACAGGTTCCCCGCCCGAGGGTGTGCGGGCGCGCGTTTGCATCCGCGCCCCGCTGCCCGCGCCATAGCTGAACCAGTAGACGTTGCGGGTCATGTAGCGGCCCTGATAGGGCTCGGCGTAGAAAATGACCAGGTCATCGGCGTCGAACCGGTTGTTGCCGTTGCGGTCCAGCACCTGGATGTCCACCGGCTGGCCGAGATAGTATATGGCGAAGGCCGAGACGTTGGTCGAGGCCAACGGCACGCCAGCGGCGGATAGGTCGCTGTACGTGAGCCGATGCATCCCACGCTGCGAGATGTAGATGCGCAGCGCGGCGCCGTTCACGGCAGGCGGGTTGACCTGTGCCAGATCGGGTGCAGCAATGTTGGTTGCCTGGCTGTCGGCGGGCGTGATTTCCACGGTGACGCCAATATCAGGCAGATAACGCAGCGCGCCGGTGGTCGGGTTGTACTGGAAGGGGAACACCTGGAGCGGCAGGAACCGGCGGCCGCGCTGGATTTGCACCTCGCCCGCGATGACCGGCTGGCCCGGATAGAAGGCGTCCACGTCGTAGATCGCGGGGTCGGGTTGCACGATCATGGCGGCGTCGGTGGGCAACTCATCCGGATCGGAGCCGGTGCGAGGATGATCGGCGGATGGATCGGGTGACGGCGCGGCGGGGATGGTGACAGAGGTCGCCATCTCCTGAGCGCCGGGCGTGGTCACCACTAATTGGAAATCGCCCGATGGGGGCAACTCAACGATGGTTTGATAGACGGGAAGGGCCGGCGCGCCGGGCGTACGATTTGTGGTATAGCCGGGCACGCGCAGACCGGCCGCGTCAAGTTGATATTCGGGAGTTCGGACGCTGAGTGTGATCGGTTCGGAAGCCTGCGCGGCGCTGCCGGCATATCCGGGTGTGACGAGCATGGACACCAGGAGGATAGCCGAGATGACGCCCCAGGCGCGCTTGTGGTTTTTCATTGCTAACGACACGCTGCCTCTCAAAGGGTGTAAATTAAATTGCGAGGTTCCAAGACCTCGCAATCTTTGCCTATAGGGTTGTGTACGGATAATTATTGGCAGAAACCGGCGCCACCGGATGCGGCGAGGGGGCCGGGCAAACGCCACGGGCTGGGCGCGACCCAGTTGTCGTCGGTCGGCCCGTCTTGCGCGACGACCTCGAGCGGGCGTTCCAGGATGATCGCGGGTTCTTCCCACGTTCGTTTGGTTACGACATTTTGCGGATATGGTTTTGTGTCCATGAGACGACTCCTTCGCTTCTCTATAACGTTTACATAACAACCAAATTACATGTCAACAAGCATAATCGGTTGGTGTTTGACGGTTTCTTGTTCGCCGCCGCGCTCACGCTTGAGGCGCGCCTGCAACGGCGTCTCAGGGATGGCTTCATCCGGGTTCTGTTGGGCGAAGCGCGCTTGCGCGTGCCGGCAGGCCAGCATGTGACCGCCGTAAGGATCGCCGTGCTCTTTCCATGCCAGGCCGGCGCAGCGCCCCTCGCAATAGGTGTTGATGGGGCAGACCTGGCATTCCGGCAGATTCTTGAATGTGTGGTTTGCCCGTAAATTGCTAAAAATCGGCGCGTCGGCCCAAATCTCACCGAACGAGCGTTTGCGCAAATCGCCGGCGGGGATGCGCAATTCGACGCACGGGTAAACGATGCCGTAGGGACTGATGAGACACGAAGACAAGCCCACTTTACAGGTGCGCCGGTTGGGCGTGAGTTGAATCGGCGCAAACGGCGCTTCGTAGGTGACCAGCGTGTCGGTGATCTGCGCGCGGCTGATCTGGTGGCTGCCGGCCTTGTCCGAGCCGTCATCAGACTGGGATATCTTGATGGCCTGTTCGTACTCCACGCCAAGCTCGCTTGCGATTTCGAACATCTGCTCACGCTCGGCGAAATTGAGGTCCATCAGCAGGGTATTGAGCTTGACGCGGACGCTGCGCTCTTTCAGGAGCTTGACGCCGCGCAGGACGCGCCGCAGCGTGTCCTTGCTTTGCGCGATGGCGTCGAACGTCGCCGTGGTCGCGCCAAGCAGGCTGATTTCCACCTGCACCGGTTCCAACGCGGCCATGCGATCCGCAGATTCGGACGTGAGCAGGCTGCCGTTGGTTTTCAGGTCCAGCGCAAAACCCAGGGCGCGTGCCCGGTTGGCGATGGTGAAGAAGTCACGGCGGGCCAGGATTTCACCGCCGGTCATGATGAGCCGTAACGTCCCTGCCTGCGCCATCTGTTCGAGCAACTCCAACGCTTCATCGGTCGCGAGCTCGGGCTGCGACTGCTTCACGTTGTAGCACATGATGCAGTCCAGGTTGCAGGTGTGGGTCATCTCCCAAAGCACGGTGAAGGGGATGAACTCGTCACGCATCCGCGCCAGCAGCGCCTCGAAGGCATCGTGTGGGGCGCTGTCTGAGCCGCAAGCCTCGAAACCGCGATGCAGAGGCTCTGTGGGTGGCGTGAGCATCAGAGGAATGCCGCTCATTCGCTCTCCTCGAATGCGATCAAGCCTCTGGCAGCCAGGTCTTCGACGAAGGTTGTTGCGCTTTGATGGGCGTGAGCGAAGTCTACATCGAATTCGCCGGTGAGCACGGACGCTATGTCGTCAATCGTGCGCGTGCCGTCGGCCAGTTCCCAGATTCGGGAACCGATCGGGTTGAGCATACGCACGACGTTTTCGGCAGGGGTAATGACCACGGCTTCACCGCTGAAGACGCGCGATGCCGTTCGTGAATGATGCGATGGCCTGCGGGTATCGGTTTGAGACATGACGTTTTGTGCTCCGTTGGGAGTCAAAGAATTGGCAGTAAATAGCGGGTCACTGCCGGGTGATGGGGGCGACATTGCCCGGACCAGGAAGACAATCGCAGCCGCCCAGATCCGTAAGCGACCTCTACGGCAATCGCTTTAGTTTTAGCATGGAGTGATGCAAGTGTCAAGCAAGCAAAGTTACATTACCGGGTCATTGAGGCATCTCTACTGGCGACGATAAGTCGCAACGACTGTTGCGATCAGCAACTTGCGCCGGAGACGCCGGTGGAAAAAACAAATGCGCCGGGCCGCAAGGCCCGGCGCACCATGTTACGAGTCAGGGCAGGTGATTACTGGCAGAAGCCGGCGCCGCCGGATGCGGCAAGCGGGCCGGGCAGACGCCACGGGCTGGGTGCGACCCAGTTATCATCGGTTGGGCCATCCTGGGCGACGACTTCCAACGGGCGTTCAAGGATGATGGCGGGTTCTTCCCAGACTTGCCTGGTCGCCATCGGCTGCGTGTGTGTGATTTTCTCCATAGTTTCAAACTCCTTGAGTGGTGACCGCGTTGTCAGTCTTGTTTGCGACGGGCGACGGCGAGGCCGGCGAGGGCAGCCATTGCTGCGCCCCCCAACCCGAGCAGGGCGGGAGCCGACGAAGCCGCAGCGGTGAAGCTATTCAGGCCGACGGACGTGGGGCCGAGGAAGGTCACGGCCACCGGGCCGGCTTTGCTCGCCTGGCCAGTTGCGTCCAGATCTTCGAGCCAGTAGTAGTAGGTTACGCCCGGCTGCACGTTGGTGTCCTGGAAGCTGTAGGTCGAGCCCTGAGTCGCGCCCGGGTTGTTGGCCGGGATCATCGTGGCCGAGATGAGGCTCTGCGCGCCGTTGGCGGCGTCGCTACGGTAGACGTTGAAGCCCAGGTTGTTCACTTCGCTGACGGTTTCCCAGCTCAGCAGGATGTGATCCGGCTTGACGGCGCCGCTGAAATCGGCCAGTTGCACCGATGTCGGATCGGCGGTATTGGTGACGATGCACTCCACCGGGCCGTCAACCATCACGTCAATCGTGTTGGTCTCTGAGGTGGTGGGCGGCGCGGTGTCGCAGGAGATGGCTGTCGTCCAGCCGTCTTCGCCCCCGGCTCCGTCGTCATTGTAGATTTCGGTAACCGTGTAGGTTCCGTCCGCCAGGTTCGCCTCGGTGCTGAAGCTTTCGCCGTCCTTCAACTGGAACGTTTCGTTCGTATTGGGGCCGGTCAATGAGAAGTCAAACACGTGGCCCGCGCCTCTGGGGTTCGTGACCTTGCTGACGACCAGGCGAC
The DNA here is from genome assembly GCA_038214535.1 of Anaerolineae bacterium. Lineage (GTDB taxonomy): Bacteria > Chloroflexota > Anaerolineae > CG2-30-64-16 > CG2-30-64-16 > JBBQRS01. The sequence goes on along the minus strand of JBBQRS010000012.1, from coordinate 52,084 downwards.
CGCTGGCGATCGAAACGAACTTGGCGCAGATGCTGTCCGCGAACTCATTGTAATTCTCGACCCGTTTTACCCAACCCGGTGCAGTCGGCAGGGGCGTATTTTCCCAGAGGACGCCCGGCTGCGGGTGGGCAAGGTCCTGAAGGCGCGGGATGTTAAGGATCTCAGGGTCGCCAATGGCTTCGATGTCCAGTTCATCAACACCGGCGTCAATCGCCATCTGACGCAAGGTGGGTGTGTGCTGGATGTCGCCTGTATTCGGCTGACCATCGGTTGCGAAGTTCATGACCTGGCGGCGACCGGTACCCGCGTAAGTGCTCAAGCCGGTCTCGATGCCTGCCTGATAATTGGTGAAGGAATCCTTGTAGGGAATGTTTGCCACCGTCGCGGCAATGCCGGCAATGCTGGCGACCGTGACTTCCGTCAGCGGCATCTCGACCGTCGCGTCCGCACCGAACTGGGTTACGGAAACCCAGATGGAACCATCTTCCGGCACACATGCGGGGTTAGCGAGGGCCGCCGCGATGCCTTCTTTCATGATTCTGAAGTTATCGATCCCGATGCTGCCCGAACCGTCAAGCACCAGGGCGAGCTCGATGTCGTTGGGTTCCGGCGTCGGAGCCTGCGCGCTCACCGGGATGGCGAGCGTGAAGCTTAACAGCAGGACCACAATCAGGAGTAAGTTTGCTCTCTTCGGAAGTAATGTCATCTTGTCCCTCCTCGTGAATGTCGAAGCAGTCGCATCATCTGTAATACGCGCCCATGATCAACTCTAACCGGAACCGGGTGAGGTATGCGCTGTAAGCAGGGCGCCTTAACGAAAGAATGAGATCTGGAATGGGAGAACTATGAGGGCGGCGCTGCCGATGTCGAATGAAAATACAACTGAAACCGATCATAACTGTAGCAGCTTTTCGAGCAGATGTCAAGACTTTCCAGTGTGAAATTTCAATCTAAATTGCGGTCTATTGCGGTTGGAACCCGCGTGCGAATGTTCAGGTTATTGCGGCGTTTCGGTGATCGTTTGCGGCGACTCGGCACCGCGCGCTCGAGCGCGCGGCCGCTTGCCCTTCTTACCCTGGCTGGCGGAGCCGTCGTTTGACCCGTAATAGTCGCCATACTGGTAGTAGTAGTAGTAACCGCCGCCGCCTTGCATGGGCATGCGATTGAGCAGCACGCCGATCACGTGGGCATTGACGCGGTTTAGCGCTTCGATGGCGCGCTTCGCGATGTCGCGACGCGTCTTGCCGGCGTCTATGACTAGCAGCACACCGTCCATCTGCGTGGAGAGGATCGCCGTATCCGATAGGGCCGTTACGGGCGGGCTATCGAAGAGCACGATGTCCGACTCGTTCTTGAGGGTTGCCATAAGTTCGGCCATGCGTTGCGAACCGAGCAACTCGGCCGGGTTGGGCGGCAATGGGCCGGCGGTCAGCACGCGCAGATTCGGCAGGGTGGTCTCCTGGAGCAAGCCGTCAATATTGGGATGCTCTTGCAGGAGCGCCGTGGTGACGCCGAGGTTGTTGCGCAGGCCAAAGACTTTGTGCAGGCGCGGGCGGTGGAGGTCGGTGTCCACGATGATGACCTTCTGGCCGGCCTGGGCCAGCGCCGCCGCCAGATTGGCGATGGTCATGGATTTGCCCTCACTGGGGGCCGGGCTGGTGACCAACAGAGTATCTAGCGGTCGGTCAACGGCTGCGAATTGCAGATTGGTGCGCAGCACGCGATAGGCTTCGGCGGCCGTGGATTGACTGTTGGTAAGGATCGCGAGTTCGTTGCCGGGAGCTGTGCCATCAATGCGCGGCACGGCGCCAAGCGTCGTCACCCCAAGGGCCTTCTTGACATCCTCGGGGTTTTTCAGGGAGTCGTCCATGTATTCGAGGAGATAGCTCGCGGCCGTCGCCAGCGCGAGCCCAATCGCCGCGGCCATCAGGATGGTCATCATCTTGTTGGGCCCGACCGGGTTCGTTGGCAGGGCAGCTTTTTCGATGATGTTAATGGCGTTGAGCGCGCCCGCCTGGGTGTTGGCGAGCAGGCCGGAGTAATTGGTCTGAAGCGTGGCGAGCTTGTTCTGGAGGCCGGCGATGGTGGCCTGAGCATCGGCGATTTGGCGGGCGCTGAAAAGCGTCGCCAATTCATCCTGGCGCTTGGTTAATTCAGCCTGGGTGTTGCGAATGTTGGTTTCCAGCTCGTTGAGCTGATTCTGGATGAATTCCTGGCGCGCCTGGCTCTGGCCGCCCTGACCGGTGGGGCTGAGCTGGCTGAGTTGGTGAACGACTTCTTCGGCGACGCTTTGCGCGCGGCGCGGGTCCGTGTCAGTGACGACTATTTCGACCAACTGGGTGTTGGGCACGACACGCGCCGAGTAGGGCGGCACGTAAGGCAAATCGAGCGCGATCTGGATCGCGTCGCGGACGTTGTCGCGACCGGCAATGTCGGCGTAGGTATTGGCTAATTGCTGGGTGAGATAAAACTCGTACCCACTGGGGTTCGGGTTGTCAATCGCATTGCCGACCATGACGGTGGTGCGCGTGCTGTAAATCGGCGGCTGCCGGCGCGTCGCGACATAAGCGGCCAGCGTCGCGATGAGCACCGATGCGGCAATCAACCACCACCATTTACGAATCGGTCGAATGTAGTCTTTAAGTTCCACGCAACGATCTCCTGAGGCCGTGGGAAGACGCGCATCTTTTGACGTCGCGTTTCAAGAAGCCCACAACGAGTGGACTATAACACGCGCGAGGCGTGCTCACAAGTGGGCGAGACCTCTTTTCGATTTCCGGTTTCATCTTACCCAGATGGGATTATAGTCATTATAGTTGGAGGTCAGCATCCGCCGCGGATTGCTGCCGTCGGCGTTCATCACCCACAGTTGTCTGCGGCCCGTGTCACGCGAGGACCAATAGACGATCTGTGAGCCGTTGGGCGACCACGAAGGATAGCGATCCTGGCTGCCATTCGTGGTAATTTGAATCACGTTGGAACCATCGGGATCCATGGTGTAGATGTCTTCGTTGCCCGAATCCCACGAGCCGAAAGCGATCCTGTTGGCAGTGGGCGACCATGCAGGCTCATACGCGCCCAGGCGGTTGTTCGTGATCTTTTGACGTGCGCCGGTCGAGACGTCCGTGGAGATAATCTGGGTGCGCCCGATATCGTCATATTCCACGGTGAGGACGAAACGGCCATCAGGCGAAGTCAACTGGATATGTTCGGCTTCGCTGTACGGCCAGGGGCTGGCGAGGTTGGCCTGCCGTCCGGTCGCGGGGTCCACGGCCATGATGCGAGTTCCATCTTCGCGGTCGCTCTTGAACAGAACCTTGCCGCGCAGTTCTTGAGGCATCCTGCCGTCGCCGGTTGCCGTCGGATCGGGTGTAATCTGATCGAGATAGATCAGGAAGGGTGCCTTTGGCGTGGCGGTCGGCAACGGGCTGGGCGTGGCCGTCACCACGTTGGGCGGGAAGGGCGTGAAGGTGCCGGTTGTCGCTGCGACAGCCGTCATGATGAGCGAATTGATCGCCGCCGTTTGTTGATTTTCCGGGGTCAGTGTGCGAGTGACGACGATCGCGGTCGGCGTGCGTGTTGCCATGACGATATTCGGCGGCAAGGGGGTGACCGTGCCGACTGAGGCGGCCTGCGCGGTGGTGATGGCTTTCTGCGCCGCCGCCGTCGCAACGTTTTCCGGCATGGGCGTGGGCAGCACGATGATTGGGGTCACTGCATCGGGCGGCACCGGCGTGAATGTGCCCGTGGTTACGGCGATAGCCGTCGCCTCCAATGCGTTGGCCGTCGCGGTCGCCCCATTCGCGGGGACGGGTGTGTAGACCACGTAAAGCGGTAGCCCCGCGAGCAACCGACCGGCTTGCACGGTTGCCAGATTTTCAGGCACGAGCGTCGGCGTGTAAACGGGGATGATCTGTGACCCCGATGCGCCGTCGAGCGCTTGCTGGGTGCTCAGGGCAATCTCTGCGGCCGCGGTAAGCACGTTTTCAGGCGTAGGCGTCAGCGTGGCGACCAGGAAGACATCGGTCGGCAGGGGCGGCGCGGTCGGCGGCGGAGCGTCGAGGCTGAGAATGAGCCGCGGCGCTTCACCGGCCGTCGCGGGGCCGTCTCCGCTATCCCAGGCGAAGAGCGAATCACCGCCGCCTGGCCCGGTGATGCGAGCGATGATTTCGGTTTCGCCGAGCAGGATTTGCTCCTGGAGCCAAGAACGCGCCGATGCGTCGAGGTTCACGATGTTGACTTGACCGACGCCCAGGTCGGCAGGATAAAGCTCAGGGAAAAGGGTCATTTGCGCCGGGGTGTTGAGCAATGTCTGGAAGTTGACCTGTTGCAACGGCGGCAAGGCTTTGCCGGGGATCAGTTGAACGGACCACGTTCCGCCTGAGCCCGGGTTGAAGCGGTCGTCCAGTAAGCCCGTCAGTTGGATGGTTCCGTCGCTGATCGGCGCGCCGCGTGGGGCGCCTTTGAGGTCGAACCGCACGGCCGACAGGAATGAATTTCCTTCGTAGTATCCGGCATAGAGATAAGAATCGGAGACGTGGTTGCTATCCGCCTCACTGCTGGTCCACCAGCCGACTTCACCCTGTAACGGCGTGGCCGAGAAGACCTGACCACCTGGCGCCGGCGTGACCGTTTCGGGGCGAACCAGCGTCACTGCGGCAATCGGTTGCGGCTGAGAAGAATCGGTGGTCGCAACGGGTGGTTGCGTCGGGATTGGAGACGCCTGGGTCGGTTGAGCGACTTCGATCGCAACCGGCGTGGGGGCGGATGCCAGGTCTCGGAAGTAGAGTAAGGCCAGGGTGAGCAACAATGCGATGGGAATCAACAAGAGGGCCAGACGCGCGGCGGAGCTCATTCCCTGGCGCGTCTCTTCTTCGTCTTCTTCAAGCTCTTCGGTTTCCGGCTCGACGTATTGTTTGTAGATCGAGCAGGCCGGATAATTGGCGCTCAGGCAGTAACGAGCCTGATGGTCGAGATCGGGCTGGCCGGCAGGACTTTGCGCGAAACAACGGTGCATCAGATCGGGTTCGGTGCGCACGACGGTGCGCTCTCCCGACATGCCGAGATATGGACAGACAGTGAAGTTGTTTTGGGTCATGTTTTTAGCCTGGCAGTGTAAACTTGGAATCTATCCTCAAATTTCGTAGTGTAGGGCCTTGTGCCCGTCGCGAACGCCCACGAGGGGCTATACTACGAAGTTTGAGGATAGACTTTTGGCGAAATCGGTTTTAAGCAGATAATGCGACGGCGCTTTGCTGCGGCGAACGGCTGCCCGAAAGCAGACGGTCGTAAACCTGGTCGACGCGTTGATAGACGGTTTGCCAGGCGTAGTGGGTTTCTACCCAGGCGCGGCCCCGGACGCGCAGTTTTTGATTAAGGGCCTCATCCTGCAAGAGCGCGAGAACCGCGGAAGCGAAGGCGGGCGGATGGTCTGCAAGCAGGATGTTCTCACCATCCAGGACTTCGATGCCTTCCGCGCCGATGGCCGTAGACACAATGGGCATGCCCCATAACCACGCATCGAGGATTTTGACGCGCATCCCGCCGCCCGCGTGCAGGGGGACGATGAAGACGTCTGCTGCCGTAAGATAAGGCATGGGATCCGCGACATAGCCGGTGACCTCGATGCGAGGATCTGCGGCGAGCGCAAGGATCTCATCCGGCGGGTTTTTGCCGACGATCACAAACTTCGCATCCGGCTGAACGCGATGGATCAGCGGCAAGACCTCGCGCGCAAACCATAGCACCCCGGCCACATTGGGCGGCCAGAACATCGTGCCCAGGTGCAGGATCGTTGGCGGCGTGGCGTGCTGTGGCTGCACCACGGCGGTGCGGTCGGGGTCTACACAGATGGGCACAACGGTGAACCGGCTCGCAGCGGCGGCCCGCGCTTCGATGGGTTCCAGGGCCAACAGGTGATCTTTGTCTTCGGCGGTGACCGTGAAGATGTGATCGTAGGCGCGGCACATGTCGGCTTCGTAGCGCACGAAGGCGCGCGCCTCGCGTTCGACGATGGCGCGCCGGAGTGGGTTGGTTTCCCCTGCGGCGATGCGGCGAGTCAATAGATAAATGGCGTTGTGCTCGTCAAGGACGGTTGCGGGGCGACGTTGCTCTGTCCGCCGGGCCGTCAACTGACCGTAACCGGCCATCGAGAGTTGATCGGCATGAACCACATCGGGCTGAAAAGCGGTTACGGCCTCATGAATGGCCAGGGTCATGGCTGCCGTTTCATCACGGGCGGCGACAATCGGGATGCCGGTGGCGAAGCTCTTGATCGCGGCGCGCAGGTTTTGCGGCATGGAGCGTTGCATCAGCACGGTGCGGACATCGGCGCAGATGCCGCGTAAATGTTCGATGGATGCGCGCTGATCGTCCTTGCGCACGAAACTGACCAGCATGATCTCATGACGCTGCGCCAGGTGGCGGATCATGTGATATGCGCGCACTTTGGGTCCGGCGTCCAGGGGATAGGGCAGGACCTGTGTCAGGAACAGGATGCGAGCCACTAACGCCCCTTCAGGCGCAACATTTCGCCGATGGTTTTCATGGCAATCAACAGGTCGAGATAGAACCCGGCGTGACGCACGTAATAGAGATCGTACTCCAGCTTGATGCGTGAATCTTCGATGGTGCTGCCATAGCTATAGCGAACCTGCGCCCAGCCGGTGATGCCCGGTTTTTCGGCGTGACGGGCGCGATAGAACGGAATCTTGGCGGCCAGTTCGTCTACGAATTCGGGACGCTCAGGCCGCGGCCCGATGACGCTCATATCGCCCTTGAGGACGTTATAGAACTGAGGTAACTCGTCGAGCCGGGACTTGCGCAGGAATTTGCCAAATGGCGTAATCCGCGGGTCGTTGGTGGTTGACCAGACTGCGCCGCTCTTGGCTTCGGCGTTGGGGAGCATAGACCGCAGCTTGATGACTGTGTAATGCCGCCCGCCGCGCCCGACGCGCGTTTGCGAGTAGAATAACGGCCCCGGATTGGCAAACATGTTGGCGAGCGCCAGAAACGGCAGTAACAGGCCGAGCAAACCGAGGCCAATGGTGGAAAGGAAAATATCGGTCACTCGCTTCACGCCATGAAACAGGCGGTCTGTCGGGCCGTTTTGCATGGGCAGCACCGCGGCGAGATCGCCGCCGACATGTTCGACGGGGACACGCCCGAGCAGTTGTTCATAAAGCGCGGGCATCGTCGTGATGGTGATCCCTTTTTCGCGGCAGGCCAGTAGCGCGTTGAGGGCCGCTTGTGAAAGCGTGTTGCGGTGCGTGATCGCAACGACGACATCTTCCGCACCGGTGGCTTCGGCCCACGCCGCCAACTCCGTGCTGTCGCCAAGCACCTGAACGCCGGCGAACTGCGCGCTGTTTTGTTTGGCCGGATCATCGTCAACGAAGCCGACGATCTCGTAGCCTGTGCCGGAATATGGGTTGCCGTAAGCCGGGAGTTCGCGCAGTTCCTCAACGAATGTCTTGCCGGCCAGGCCTGCGCCGAGCACAATCGCGCGCCGCTGAAAGTTGGGCTGCCTGATGGCCCGGGCATAGACGCCGCGCCAGAGGCTCACGCTCACGATGGCAAGCGCAGCGAAGATGAAGACCAGACCACGTGAGGCCAGCGGCGGGCTATAGACGGGAATCCAGTGATAGACGAGGACCGTCAAGGCGACCGCCGCGCCGGTGTTGACCATGCTGTGTGAAGCGCTGGCTGAGCGCGCCAGATCGTAAATATCAAACAAGTGCGCTGAAATCCACCAGACGACCGTAAGCGTCAAGAACCAGCGCCAGTAGGCGAACACCGCACCCGGTTCATTGAGCCAGCTTTCCCGGAGCCTGACGGCAACGATGAGCGATGTGAACAGCAAGAGGACATCCACCGCCCACAAAAGGATGATACGCTCGGAACGCCGCAGGCCGACACTGGGCAACGAAAGATGCGGCGGAAGCGCACGCAGGCGCGTCGCCATATCTGCGGACGGCGACTGGACGCTGGAAAGCCTATCGGTTGTCATATTCGGCCCCCCTGACGTTAGCGGCCACGTGATGAATCAAGTGGCGATACATATGGGCCAGCGTATCCGTCTCAACCCGGCGTTGTTCTTCGTACCAGCGCCGCCCATTGTCGCCCATTCGAGCGAGATGTGAACGACCTGCGATGGCCTGTCGCAGTACGGCGCTCAATTGCACAGCATCATGAACCGGGACGACCCAGCCGGTTTCCCCGGGTATCACATACTCCGGCAGCGCGCCGGAATCCGTCACGACGACCGGCACCCCAAACGCATAGCTTGCGGCGATCAGCGCCGACTGGGTTGCATCTTCATAGGGCAGCACCAATAGCATCGCCGAACGAAACAACGTAATGGCTTCATCGTCGGTGATGCGGTAATTTCGGAATTCGACGTTGTGGAGGCCGGCGGGAGGTTCGACGCCTTGCGGCCAGGCGCCCGCGACCACCAGACGAACATCGAGGTCATCATTGCCTGACTGCGACCACGCTTGATGCCACGCATCAAGCAGTGTGTCTACACCTTTGTACGTCTCCACCCGTCCAAAGAACAATACTAGCCCACGCGTATCATCTTTGCACCCTTGAACGGCACTGTCAAGTTCCGCAGCATACAAACGGGTTGACATATGTTCATCTGGCCCCGCGCCGAATCTCCAGAATCCGTGGAGCAGCGGCGCATAGGTCACGCGATCTGCTGGAACGCCCTGGGCAAGCAATTGTGCGCGATAACGTTGACCGTGGACGAGGATATGCGCGCCGGCCTGCATGACCAGCGCATTCCAGCGCGGGATCAGTGACCCAAACTTGACGCCGCTGTGCGCCTGAAGATCATGCAGTGTGTGGACGGTGGGAACGCCTTGCCGGGTTAGGACGCGTACCAGCGCGACGTTCCAGAGATGTACGCCTGTGATATGTACAATCGTCAGTTCGGGAACCTGATGGTCGGTTGCGAGTTGTGTGACGGCGCGGATGGTGCGTCGCAATGCGCCGATCGCCGCCCCTTCGGGTGAGAAGCCTGTCCCGGTGGAGGCCAGCGGCGTGTGCATCTGGATATGCGGCCCATACGCATCGCGGGGAAACCCGGTGGTTGTCACCACGTGTACGTCCGGCGTCTCGCCAAAGCTGAAAGCGCCCGCCGCCGCACGATTCGCGAGGTCGGCGGTGTATTGGTGCATCCCGAAGGTCGGCGATAGGAGTACGTAGATAATGCGCATGGGAGAAAGCAGGCTCTGCTACGCTACACCGGCGTCGGAAGCCGGGGCGAGCGTCACAAGGTTGAGGCGCTCCGCAAGATCGAGCAGGGCGAGCGCGGCAAACGGTATTGCAACCGCATCTACGGGCAGTCGATAGCGCGCCATGGCCCAGGTGAGGATGTGCAGCAGGCTGTAGAAGGCCATGAAGAGCAGCAGGAAGGCCACGTCTTCGCCGTGTAGCAGGGCGTGCGCCGGAGAGCGATTCGGATTGCGCACAGCCAGCCAAATGCCGTAAAGCATGAAGGGTAGGAGCAGGGCAATCGAGAAGACCCGCCCGATGTTGCTGATGAGCGGCGCGTTGGGCGTCGGCCAGAACTCGAAATAGTCGCGGACGCGGCTCAGCGACAACCTCACGTAGCGCACCGGGTCGGCGAGGATGAAACCGATCCCCCGCGCCATCAACTCTTTGTCGAGTTGCGCCTCATTAAGGTTGCCCAATCCCTCAGGTATGGGCGCTGCGGCATATTCTTTGAAGCTATCACCGTGCATCGGGTGCTGGGCGGAGTACATCGCATAACCGGCGTTTGAGTTCAGGAGCAGAAATTCGTGATAGACGCGGTAATTGCGCACCGTAAACGGCAGAATACACGCAATGACAACCACGGCGGCGACCGCCATCGCCTGGAAGGCCGCGCCGAACCGCGCTTGTCGCCAACCGCGCCAGAGCAGCCAGAGGCCCATCACCGGGGCCCAGGGCAAGATGGATTGGCGAAGCAGCGTGGCGATGCCGAGGGCGATCCCCAGGCCCAGCCCGATCAGTAGAACCTGCCGTTGGGGTGCATAGATTGCGCGCAGCGTTTGCTGGAGGGCCAGGCCGCGTTCGAGCGACCACAACAGGGCCGTGATGTAAAAAGTCTCGGTCATCAGGCTGGCGGAGAAAATGATGAAGAAGAGATAGACCGCGGCGAGCAGGGCCGACAGCAAGGGCAATATCTGCGCCGCCGAAAGGCTTTGGCTTACGGCGTTTTGCGAGCCTGGCGCGGCCGTTTGAGCAGGTTCTTCTTCGATGTAGAGACGCCGGGCGAAGCGGTACATGATCCACGGGAGAAGGATGCCGCCAAGCACCGCACTGATGAGACGCGCCGCCAGCGGGTGTGGGCCGGTGATGCTGTAAACGGCTGCCACAAACGCGGAATAGAGGAACGACCAGTGCGCGGTGGGCGTGTCGGGCGGCGTGAAAGGATACCAGCCGCGATCGAACGAATAGCCGTGTCCGGTTGACAGTCGTGCGCCCAGGGCCGAGTAAGATGTCTCGTCGGTGTTGAGGGGCACCGTATTGCCCAAATAGACGCCGGCGGCCAATCGCAGCAAGATCGCAATCAGGATAATGAGCGGCATGTTTATGCGACGAAAAAGCGACGTCATGTGGCCTCAGACTTCGTGATAGCGTAACGTGCGGGGTGGAATCGTTGAATGGGCGCTTTGAGTTATGCGCGGCCGACGATGCGTTTGAACGATGTTTCGAGAAATGTTTTGTAGGCTGCGCGCACATCGCTCTCTGCGTAGCCGGCTTCGGGGCGACCCAGATGTGAACGTTGCGGAAAGATCGAGAAAACGACGGACCGGGTGGCAAACACGCCCCACACGACGGCGGCGGCGAGGCGGCCCTGATATTTTCGGGCGAAGAGGACTCGCGAGTCGGCAAAGTTGACGAAGCTTTTCCCCAGGCGTTGCGCGGAGGAGGCCTGCTCGATGTGGGTGATGAAGGCGTCGGGTCGCCCCACGATTTCCCAGCCGGCCTGGCGGGCGCGATAACACCAGTCGGTTTCTTCGGTATAGAGCCAGTATTCTTCATCGAGGAGACCGATCTGGGCCAGGGTTTCCCCGCGCATCATGAGGCAAGCGCCTTTGGCCCAATCAACCCGTAAGAGCGGCACGTCTGATCCATTGACCGATGCCGTAAATGGCTCCGGTTCTTTCGCAAAGCGCGTGCGCAGCAGGGGCACCTCGCGCTCGGCGAAGGGGAACTGACCCCAGGAATGTTGCAACGAGCCGTCAGGGTTGAGGAGTTGTGCGCCGATGCCACCGACCTCAGGCACGGCGGCCAGCACGTCGCACAGGTCGTCAATGGCGCCGTCGTGGGCGACTGTATCGGGGTTGAGGAGCAAGGCGTAATCGCTTTGAATCTGGCGCAGCGCAACGTTGTTGCCGCGCGCAAACCCGAGATTTGCGCCTGTTTCGATCAGCCTGACCTGTGGAAATTCGCGCCGGACGTGATCGGCGCTGCCGTCACTCGACGCGTTGTCTACGACGATGACCTCGAAAGGGTAACGATGCACTGTGCGGTAAACTGCGGCAAGGCAGTCGGCAAGCAACTGGCGCGTGTTCCAACTCACGATGACGATCGTCAGTTGCGGTGACTGCTCACTCATGCGGCCGGCTCTTCAGGTTCCACATCTTCATTCGCTTCAGTCCACTGATCAATGGCGATCACGCCGCCCATCATCAGCCAGACCAACACGCTGGCCTGGAAGCCGATGAAGCTGATGTTGTACACAAAGGGCAAAATCCAGTCGGCGAGCATCATGATGACCAGGGCGCCTGCGACGGTCGCCAGGATGCCATTGACATAACCGAGGGAAAGGCCGCTGAGTTTCTTCTGACTGACGCGCCGACAGAGGAAGATAAATTCAACGATGAACCAGAGGAAGAGGCCCAGCCCGAGGATGCCTGAATGCGCGAACAGGTCCACGTAGTTGTTGTGCGCGGACACGTTGGGCGAAACCCAGAAGGCGTCTTTATAGGGCAGCGGCTTCATACGGGCGTAAGGGCGATAGGCGGCCGGCCCGAGGCCCGTGATGGGGTTGCGCATGGTGACCGAGATGACGCGCTCTGCAAGCGTGATCCGCGATCCGCCGCTCTCTACCCACTCGCTTTCGCCGCCGGCAAAGTCATACGCGCGCGGCAGAACCTGACCGGTGAGCAGGAGAAGGCCGATCAAAGCAACGAGGATGATCCGGCTTCTCTGTAACTTGAGCCAGAGGAGGACGGCCAGCGCGACGGCGACCCCGATCCAGTAGGAAAGGGTTGTGCGTTCTACTATAAAGACGAAGAGGACGGTCATCAGGACGATCGCACCCAGGATGACGCGCGCCGGCGTGGACAGGCTCTGATTGAAAAATAGTTGTCCGCCGGCCATGGCCGCCAACAGCAACCAGAAAGGCGGCCGATAGACCGCGAAGGTGAAGGCCTTGACGACGATGGGGTAGGCCGCAGGGATCGAACGCATCAGGCCGATGATCGCGGCGAGTCCGATAAATGTGAAGAGAATCCTGCGCAGCCAGACCTCATCCGTGATTAAGTTGGCCGCCATCCAGAAAGCGCCTGCTGAGAAGGCGAAAATTGCCCACTGAGCGATCTGGACTAGGATGAAGCTGTTCGATTGGGGCACAAAGGGATCCCACGTGGCTTGCCCGATAATGAGAGAGAGCATGGATGAGAGCAGGAAGAGCATCAACGGCAGGCTCGCGCGCGCCCGCACAAAGACGAGATCCCGGCGCACGATCATTGCCAGCAGCCAAACGCCGATCAAGGCTGGGACGAACAGGGTGGTGGGGTTGATGGCGACATCGGTGCCGGTGTTGAGCTGGAGCGGGGCTACGAGGGCCAGCACGATCAACGCCAGGAGGCCGAGTTGCGGCTTGAGCAACAGGATGATCGCGCCCACCGCGACGCCGACAAGCGCCAATAGTTGGACGGAGGGACGCAACCCCATCAGGCCCGCTAACCCCAGAGTACCCATGATGACCAATAGCGTCGGCCAGGGGAATGTACGGGATCGGTTTATCAATGCGCTCATTGTGTTAACTGCGCCTTGTCGCTTGCTCTGAGACTACTTCTTCGATCAATCGACAGAACCTGGCCCCAATGTCCATCCAATTATACTCGCGTTCGATCAATCCGCGTGCGTTTAACGCCAACGAGCAACGTAGGTCGGCGTCTTCAAGCAAGCGGATAGTCTGGGCGGCGAAACTTTGCGGATTGTCTGCCAGCAGGAAATCGCGTTCGGGGACGGCGTTTAGCCCTTCGATCCCCTTGCTGGTGGATACAACCGGCGTGCCCAGGGCCATCGCTTCGAGAATCTTCAACCGAGTGCCGGCGCCCTGGCGCAGCGGCGCGACGCAAACGGTCGCTCCGGCAACCAACGGTCGTATGTCGGGGACGTAACCGCTGAGATTAACACTTGTATCCAGCCTCAGGCCGTTCAGGTCAACCCCGTGAGTCGAGCCGGTGATGGTGAGCGAAGCATCTGCGACGCGTTGCTTGATGCGTGGATAGACATCCCGGAGAAAGTATTGCATGGCGTCATAGTTCACGCTGTAGGTGAGCGCCCCATTAAAGACCAGGTGATTCTCTGTCCTGGCCGCCATGTTTGGTTGCATACGATCCAGATCAACGCCGTTAGGGATGATGCTCAATCGGGTGGATGCGTCCCGAATCATCGGCGTGTAGTAGTCTACTTCGTGTTGCGAAACGAGCGTCGTCGCCTGATAGGCCCGGATGAAGCGCGCTTCGTAGAAGGCGGATTTGCGCCAGCCGATCAGGGCGCGCTGTCTGGCGGCCGTGGTGCTCGCCGCGCGATAGCGGTCCTCCAGCACTAAGGTGTGCGATTGCTCCAGGTCGAGCAGCCGGGGCGTATGCCTGAGCTGAAAGGGGTAGCGCGCGACCGGGACGCTCATCGCCGCGACCACATCAAATGCAGGTCCGGCGGCGAGGGCGGTAGCTTGCCGGGTCATCGCCGGGCTTTTCCAAAAGGCTATGGGCATCGGGCTGGCGTACTTTACATAAGATGGCAAGCTGTTGTAGCGAAACGGGTCTTCATGGACAGGATAAATCCCAGCCAGCGGCGGCGCCTGCGCGGCGATGTCATCCGCCGAGAGGCCGTCGGGTGAGAAAGTCAATAGGGTCACATCATGATGCCGGGCCAGCGCCCGCAGCAGGTATGCTGTACGGATCTTGGAGCCGTTATCCGCTGGAAATGGGCACCAAGTGGTGATGTAGAGAATGCGTAAGGGAGAATTCATGCTAAAAGAACGGCTGATACCAGTTAAGCTGATACTGTAAGTCGGTTGTGCGTTTGCCGATTTCACGAGCCGGGACGCCGGCGACGATCGTGTAGGGTGGCACGTCTTTGGTGACAACCGCGCCGGTAGCGACGACTGCGCCTTTGCCGATGCGTAATCCCGGCAGAATGACGGCCCGGCCGCCGATCCATGCGTAGTCCTCGATCACAACAGGCCCGCCGCGGATGGCGAAGTCGGGCGATTGCGGGTCGTGTTCCATCGTCCAGATCCAGACAGCGGTGCCCAGGCTGACGTTCTCGCCAATCTCCAATCCGTTGCGTCCGTCGAGGATGGCGTGATGTCCGATGACAGAGCGTTCGCCGATGTGGATATGGTGGGGCGAGCGGATTTCTGCACCCCCGTAGATGATGGTCGAATCCGCGATCTTCATGCCGAGCAAGCGGTGATAGATGAATTTCCGAATGTGTTGGGATGGGACATAGCCCACCATCAACGTTAGCGTGAAGTGGAGACCCAGCGCGTAGCGATGCAGCGTGGGCCGCTTCAACAAGGCGTCGCCAAGAGAAGAGTTGGAGGTCTGGTCCATTTGCGAGTTTTTCAACGTATAAGCCTGATTGTTGAACCTGTCATGGGCGCGGTTGAAAATCCGCGATGGAGCGTTCTAACATGCCAGTGAGTTTGTGGACATGTTCTGTCGAAGACCATGCACTGTTCGCGATAGTGAGGGCCTGTCGTCCCAACGTCTCTTGCATTTCGCGCGACTGCAACAGGGTTGACAGCGCGGCGTGCAACCCCTCGACGCTGCCCGGCTCCACCAATATCCCGTTGACGCCATCCTGCAGCCAGTCGGGAATGCCGCCGGTTGAGAAGGCGACTACCGGACGCCCGCGCGCGAATGCTTCAGGGCCAATGCGCCCGAAGGGTTCAGGCCAAAGCGAGGGTACGACGGTAAAACCACATTCGCGATACAGGCGATCCAGGCCGGCGTCGTCCTGGCGGCCCGCAAAATGCACCCGATCGGCGATGTGCAGGTCCTGAGCTTTGGCTTGCCACGTTTCCATTTTTGGGCCGTCACCGGCGATCACCAGACGCCACTCCTCATCGAGCCTGGCGGCGGCTTCGAGGAGGACGCCAATGCCTTTTTCCGGCAAGATGCGGCCGGCGAAGAGAAAGGTATTGGGTCTGGCGGCCGGCGCGTAAGCATCGAAAGGGCCATCCATGAGGACCGGAGTGAGCAACTCCACCTGGTTACGGGGGATGCCGTTGCGCACCATCAAGCCACGCATGTAGGCGCTGCCCACGGCGCAACGTATCTTGCGATAGACCGCGGTTGAACCTTTGGCGGCGATCACGCGTTCAATGTGACGCATCGGGCTGCGCCCGAAGCAGCAGCGTTCGGTCTGAGCGTAGTAGAGGCAGCCCCAGTTGCCGCTGCGCGGGCAGACCCGCGCGCTGCGTCGCAAATATTGCGCCATGCCCGGACAGGTGACGTATGGGCCGTGTACATAGGCCAGCACCGGCAGGCGCTCGGAAATCCACCGCAGGACATCGTTGGAATACATGAGGTGGAGATAAGCCACATCGGGTTTGTATTCGCGGATAATGGCCTCCAGCGATGAGAGCGTTGTTTCGAGCGGCTGTTCGGGCGACACGGGAACGCACACTGTGCCGGCCATCAGGTCAGCCGGGTCGCCGGGCTGGAAGCAGACCAGCCGGGTTTCGTGGCCGGCGGCCAGCAACGCGCGCGAGACGTCCACGATATATCCCTCGGCCCCACCGGTGGGCGTTCCGAACTGGCTTAATTGGAGGATTCTCATGCCGTTACAGGGTGAAAGTCATCATGTTGCGTTCGCTGCATCACGGCTGTCATGGATGGATTGCAACCAGCATTCCAGTTCATCGAAGTAACGTTTCATGACGAAATCAGAGAGGATGAGCTGTTTTCCGGTTTCTGCCAGTCGCCGGGCGGCATTCGGATCGGAAGCTGCTTGCGCGATCCGGTCGGCGAGCGTAGCGGCGTCATCGGCTGGAAAGGTGAGACTGTTTTGACCATGGATCAGCATTTCAGACTGGCCGCCAACTTCTGTGCCGATGACGAGCATCCCCGCGGCCATCGCTTCCATGACGCTGCGCGCCATCGGTTCCGGCCAGATCGAGGTGAACAGAAAGACATCGGACTGGCCCAACCAGGATGGGACTTCATCTCGGGCGACGCGCCCGTGCATGGACACCTGCTCTTGCAGCCCCAATTCGACAATCCGCCGGCGTAGATGCGCTTCATAGTCGGGATGGCCGCCGCCGAGGATGGTAAGCTGGAGGTTATGATGTTGGCCCCGTTTTTTGAGGAGACCTAACGCCTCGATCGCGGTGTGGACGCCCTTCTTTTCCAGGAGACTGCCGAAATAGAGGAGACGAAGAAGGCCATCCGGCGCAGGCTGCCGCGCCGCGCCGGCTCGCACAAAGGCTTCGGGGTGGATGCCGAGCAGGATCACCCCGGAGGAGGGTGATATTTTACCGCCGGAGACCAGCGTCTCGCGCACGTATTGACTGACGCAGGCTACGTTGTCGAAAGCTAACTGCGGAGGATACGATTCGCGATGGAGTTGCGACAGGGCTGCGACCTGCAACGGCTTGATGGCAAGCCGGGTCAAGGCGCGGGATGCGGGTTGCGACCAGTATTCCACGTGAATGTCGGGATCGTTGGCCCAGTAGGAAGCCATGTAATAGGCGACGCGTTCGGGCATCAATTGTTCGGCCAGCGCCGGCAGCGCGCGGCTCAGGTTCCACATGCCCCACACTAGAATGATGTCGGGACCAAAGTCACGGATCAGACGGGACAACTCAGCGAGATTTTCTTCCTCCTGAGGTTTGCGGAGCAAGAAGAAATCTGCAGGGCGATAGTGACTGACATCGGCCTGGAGGTGCAGGGTGCGGACGATGCCTTGCTCATCCGCAGGCGCGCGGCCGGCACCGTGATGGGCGGTCAGGACGACGACTTCGTGTCCCGAAGCCCGGAAAGCCTGCACGACTTCTTCGCAGATTTGTTCCAGGCCGCCCATTTCAGCGGGCGGGTAGAGGTTTGAAAGAAAGAGTAATCGCATTAGGCAAGACTTGTGGTTTTTAGATAGAACCCAAAACGCTGCCTCAGCCGTGTCAGGATCGGTCTTTCCCAATAACGATAGCCGAGGGCGCCGACAAGGACTGCCGCAAGGGTCAGCAGCGAGACGAGAACGGGCAGGATGGACAGGATGGCATCCCATACCCGGAAGACCGTGTTGTGACTCAGATAGAGGACGTAAGAGGTCGCGCCGAGCCAGACCAGGACCGGGAGCGTCATGAAGCGCAGGATGAAATCGGGCGCATGGTTAAGCTCCAGGGAGCCGAGGCCGAGGACAACGAACGCTGCGGTGATCCCCACGAAAATACTTTTGCCGTCAGTTACAGGCGGGATATTCAACAGCGCCACGCCGCCGATCAGCCCGGCGATGCCGGCCCAGAGGATACCGCGACCTTGCTTCAGCGTGAGGCGATCCTGGCGCAGCAGGATGCCGACGACGTAACCGAAGATGAAGTCGAGATTGCGGGCCTGGAAAAAAAGTGTAGACCATTCGCCTGGCAGGTTCGGCCACCAACCCATCCAGGAATACACGATGACCAGGACTGCCCAGATCAGGAAGATCGGGGCCAGCACCCACTCGCGGCGCGCCACGAACGCCAGGCTGAAGATCCAGTAGAAGAGCACGAACATCGAGAGCATCCACGTGACGGAGACCACGGGAAGCTGGCCGTTGGGCAAGGGCAGGAAGAACAACGACCGCAGGGCCCAGCCCAGGTTCAACTCGTCTCGTTTCGCCAACAGGGCGAGAAGGAAAACCGGGACATACGAAACATAGAGGCGGACGTATCTGATTTGAAGATATCGCCCCCACTGCCCGCCGGGGATATACCGGGCCTGAGAGTAAGCGGCCACCACGGCGACGAGCACCAGGAAGAAATCGGTGCCGGGGTGCTTGATTTCGACACCCAGATAATTGAACCATAGATGATATTGAACGACTCCGAGGGCAGCAAACCATCGAAGTGTTTGTAGGCTGAGAAGTCTCTCGGTCTTTTTAATCATGTATCAGCCGGAGGGTTTGCGCGCCAGGCCGACGATTTGCTTCCCTGCGGTTACCTTAGCCAGGCGACGAGCAAAGGATGGGTTTGTGAGCAGGTTCGGGTTTGCGCGCACGGCTTGCAGCAAATAGCGCCGAGCCAGCGGCCAATCGCCGGACTGGTCGGCCAGCATTCCGAGAACGAGGTTTGCATTGGCCGCGGCAGTGGAACGCAGGCCGGCCATTTCGGCGCCCCCGGATGCATTCAACATTTCGACTTTGGCATACAGCAACGCGGCGCGCTCCGCAAGGTTTTCCGATTCAATCCGCCCGCGGAAACCGCGTGGTTGATCGGCGAGCGCTAATTCGTAGAAAACATCCACACGTTTTGCCAGGGGTGGATATGCCTGAAACGCCTTGATCAGTTGCCGGTCACCCATGGGGAGGTCGCCCTTCTGATAATACGCCAGGGCGGCGCTGAGATATGCCCCGGCATACGCACGCCGACGATTCGTGGGCCAGGATGCGGGGTCGCCTTCTTCGGGGCCGAAGTGTTTTCGCACGGCTTTCAGATGATCGGTGAACATGTGCTCTACGTTGGAAGAAAGCCCACCGCCATGCACCCGATATAGCACCAGCGTTTCTGGCAGGCTCAAATAGCGGTAATCCTTTGAAATGCGTAGCCACATGTCCCAATCGGCGAAACCTTGCAGGTTGGTGTCGAAGACGCCCAGCTTCTCGAAGGCGGCTTTTCGCACGGTGACCGTGCATGGCGGAAAGAACCCGCCGTCAATCAGCCGGTCGTACATGCGATCGGGCGCGATTTCGAGCACCGTTTCCTGGGGCAAACGCGTTCCGACGCCGTCCATGATCTGGAAGCCTGTGCGACATGCGCCCGCAGCCGGGTCTTGTTGGAGTGCCGGGACAACGTGCGCGAGATATTCGGGTTCCCACAGGTCGTCGTCATCGAGGAAGGCGACGAACTCGCCGCGCGCCGCATCAATGCCCGTGTTGCGTGATCCGGCCATGCCTTTGTTTTCCTGCCGGACGAAGCGGATGGCGGAGCCGAAGGACGTGGCGACTTCGGGGGTATTGTCTTGTGAGCCATCATCCACGACGATGATCTCGCGGTCGTACCAGATCTGCGCGAGGGCGCTGTTGATGGTTTGGGTGAGGTATGCCCCGTGATTGTAGGCAGGGATCACCACGCTGACCACAGGAGTTGACACGAGCTAACCTTTCGCGCCCAACTCTGCGAGGTATTCGCGCAACGATTCGCGCCAGGGTCGCATGAGTTGCATGCTCATCAGTTCCAGGTGATAGTTGCGCGCTGCCTCCATGCGGGGGCGGGGCGCGGCCAGGGGAAAGCTGGCCGACGAAATGGGGTTGATGGTGCAGGAAGTGACGCCTGCGTACTCAAGGATGGTTTCGGCAAAAGCCAGCCGGCTACAATACGGGCCGGTTCCGACCAGGTGATAGGTTCCGTAATAGCCTGTGTCCGTGAGGTTGAGCAACCCGTTCGCGATGTCTACCGAATAGGTTGGTGAACCGAACTTATCGTCCACCACGGTGAGCGAGGGTTTTTCAGCCGCCAACGCCAGGATTTTGGCGACGAATTTCTTGTCCTGTTCACGTCCGCCAAACATCCAACCCGCACGCACGACGTAATAGCGATTCAGCAGGCTGCGGACAATGCGCTCGCCCTCGTATTTGGAGCGCCCATAAACGCTCAGGGGGCCAGGTTCATCGTATTCGGTATACGGTTCGGTCTTGTGACCGTCAAACACGGCGATGGTAGAAATATAGACCATCTCGGCGTCGGTGCGTTGGCATGCGAGCGCGACGTTGCGTGTGCCGATCGTGTTGGCGAGATACGCGGCGTCCGGATTGCGTTCGCATTCGTCCACATCGGTCGCGGCCGCAAGATGGAGCACGAGGTCGGGCTGGACCTGTTCAGCGAACTTGAGGACTGCGTCTGCGTCCCGCACGTCGAGTTCTTCGATGTTGGTCGCGACCACTTCATGTTGCCCGGTAAAGACCCGACATACATCCATGCCCATCATGCCGCGAGCGCCGGTAACGAGAACACGCATATACGTTAACTCCTCAGGAATGAACGATCAAAGGCATCAGACAAACAGGTCGGCGTCGGCCAGGCTGCTGCCGCGGGCGTCTTTCTCGGAAAGCGTCGGAGGTTGCCCGTTGATGAGCGGCCAGGGAATAGCGAGGTCGGGGTCGTCCCAACGCAGGGTGCGATCCCATTCCGGGGCATAGTAGTCGGTTGCTTTGTAGAGCACTTCGGCCCAGTCGCTTAGCACGTAGAACCCGTGGGCGAAGCCGGGTGGAATCCAGAGTTGGCGTTTGTTTTCGGCGGTGAGAATCTCGCCGACGTAGCGCCCGAAGGTGGGCGAGGACCGGCGGAGGTCTACGGCGACATCGAAGATTTCGCCGACGATGGCGCGCACGAGTTTACCCTGCGCTTGACGGATCTGATAGTGCAGGCCGCGCAACGCGCCCTGGTGTGAGCCGGACTGATTGTCCTGGACGAAGGCCGCAGTGATGCCGCCTCCGGCGAACTTGCGTAGCTCGTAGGCTTCCATGAAGAAGCCGCGCGCGTCGCCGAAGACTTTGGGTTCGACCAGAATGACGGAGGGAATCGTTGTCTCGGTAAATTGCATTGGCCGTGAACCTCAGCGGAACTTGAACACGAATACACCCGCAATCAGAGCCAACACGGGTAGAATCGCGATCGCCAGAACCAGCATGGTGGAGGTATTCGATGGCGGGGGGATTCCGGCGGAAGTGTCTGCAATGGGTGCATTCGCGGATACGGCGGCGACTTCTTGTACCGCGGCGGGCGTTGCCTCCGCGGCAGGTGAAGGTGTGAATGTGGCCGCAGGAGCCGGGATCGGTTGCCGGGCGATGGCCGAGACCGGAAGTTGCCGGGTAAAGTACCAGACGTGCTCTGACCCAAGGCGATCGGTGAAGACGGCTGAAAGCCGGTTGCCTCCGCAGACCACCATATTCCAATAGTGCGGATCGAGATAACGATTATCAATTTGTTCGGGGGGCAGCCATCCGCCGTTGCGGAAGGGCACAGCGTACAGGCCGTCGGCGACGCCTGTGATGGCGCGTAAATTGCCGCCGCTATCCCGCACGATCTTGTTGTATCCGCCAAACGCGGCCCCCAGGGAGACGATTTCCGCGGGCTTGCTCCAGGTTGCGCCGCCATCGGTGGAATATTGATGCATGCGCCGGGGCTCGTGCCAGGTGAGGTGAATCTCGTTATCGCCAAAGGTATAGACGCCCAAATAATCCAGGCCGGGGGACGTGGTTGATTTACCGCCGATGCGCGTATCCTGGGTCCAGGTTTGCCCCTCGTCTTTTGAGGTGAGATACCCGGCTTCAGAATAAGCGCCGTACTCGAATGAGCGGATGTTGTAGGTGAGGTGCATCTTACCGGTATCATCAATCGTCATCATGGTGTAGATCGTTGACTCGGTCGGCACGTTGGTGGAAAAGATGGTGGTCGGGGGCGACCAGGTTTTGCCGCTATCGGTCGAAGTGATGTGCTCGAGCGCCGGTTGCAGCGCGTTGTCGTTGGGCACGCCATAAGCGACGTGCAATACGCCGGACGGCTCAACGGCCATGGCCGCAAACAATCCGCCGATGGCTTGATGAAGCAGGATCGGTTTTGACCAGGCGTTCGCGTCGGCGGCGTTATCGAGGGGTGCATTGCTGTAATAGAATCGCCCGCCAAAGACGGTGCTCGCCCAGGTCAGGTGAATCCGATTGTCTGCCGGCGAGATGACGGCGACAGGGCCGGTGACAAGCGGATCCGTGGTGGCGATGATGTCACTCGGTTGGCTCCATTCACCGCTCTTATCGGTTTGATAGTAGATATACGCGAGATCGCCGATGCGAGCCGCCCAGACGAGGTGATCGTTCTGGTAGGGATCGCACAACAGGTAGCTGAAGCCGCCTTTATCCACGTCGCTGCCTTCGGTCATGTCAACCGGGGCGCTCCAGCCGGTGCCTTGTTGGGCGCGTGCGGGCCATGCAGGCAGCAGTATGGAAACCACGACCAGCATGGCGAGGAGCCAGGCAGTTCGTTTCATTCTTTGTGATTCTCCTCAATAAAGCCCGGCATGGCGGGGGCGACGGTTTCCGTGGGTTTGAGTCGTTGAAGCTGCTCATACAGCCCGTCGCCGATTAAAGCCCACACCAATGCGCGCACGACCCCTTTGTCTTTCCAGTACTGCGCGTCGCCGGAGAGGGCGCTCGAAGCGTAATGAAAGGTTTCGCGCCGATTGTGCTTATTCTTCCAGGCATCATAGGCCTGGTTGTGGTCGAGCCAGGCAATCCAACGCTTGTGCGCTGCCGGAGACATGTAGCCGCCGTCGCGCAAAAGGTCCATCGTGAGACGAGCGCCGTGAAAGCTGTGCTGGCCCGTTAAGGAACCTGCATGGACGCGATAATAGTACAGATATTCCGCCAGGATGGTCGTGGGGAAGGCGGCGGCAATGCGCAACCAATAATCGAAATCCTCGACCAGTCGGTAGGATTCATTGTAATCGCCCACGCGCTCGTAAGCCGCCCGTGTGTACATGAAACATGCGCCGACAGGATTCCAGGGATTATCATCGAACCCGGACATCGGGCGGACGGGAGCTTCGCCGACGGTCTGGCCTGAATCGTCCACCAGATAGGCATGGGCGTATACCATGCCCAACGCCGGGTCACGATGCAGTTGTGCGTGTAGTTTCTCCAGGGCATCGGGCGCATACCAGTTGTCATCCGACGTCCAGGTGAGAAATGGGGCGCGGGTGGCGCGGAAGCCGATATTGAGCGCGCCCGGCAATTTGGCGTTTTCGGTCAAGCGGATCAGACGGAGCCTGGCGTCGTTGTATTCACCGACGATCGCGGCCGTGTCATCGGTCGAAGCATCGTCTACAACGATTAGCTCGAAATCGCCTAGAGTTTGCGCCAACACGCTGTCGAGGGACTGGCGGATGTAACGCCGGCCATTGTGGGTTGGCAGAACTACGGAAACGGTCGGCGTCACGATTTTTGGCCCTCTGCGGATGGGGCGGCCTTCCATGCCTGGGAGGCATAGAAGTAGCCTGCCCATGATGCGTCCGGTAACTTGCCGCTGCCGTAAAAGTCTCCCGATTCAACCATCAGCGGGCCCAGGCTCGGCGCCCAGAGGACGCTCTCCATGCCTGAAAAGACCTGGACATCCATGGTGTAGCTGCCCGCTTTGAGCTGGAATTTCGGTATGTGGACGGTGACCATCTGCGCGCCGGTATCGAGTGAGAGCGGGAAGCCGGCGATGCTGCTGTGCAGGACCGTGGTGCGGGTGCCATAGACATCATTCAAACCGATGGTGACCGTCGCACGCGGGATGGCGCGTTCGAGTTGCAGGGTGACCGCAAGGTTCAGATCATCGCCGCTGCGGGTCATGGGCACGAACGCGCCGTTACGGTCGAGCGGGCCGATGTCGAGAATGGATACGCCGCTGGTTGGATCCTGGCCGAGGACGCCACCCACACTGCGCGCTGCCGGAGCCTTTTGGTCGGCAAGATAATCCTCAATCACGTCTTTTACGGGACCGTAACTGGTTACGCGACCTTTTTTCAACAGGACGCCATGTGTACACAGGCCCTCGATGGCGGCCATGTTGTGGCTGACAAATAGCACCGTGCGGCCGGTTTTCGCGACATCGCCCATCTTGCCGAGGCATTTGCGTTGGAACTCCATGTCACCGACGGCCAGCACTTCGTCAACGAGCAGGATTTCCGGTTCGAGGTGCGCGGCTACGGCAAAGGCCAGCCGCACATACATGCCGCTGGAGTAGCGTTTGACGGGCGTTTCCAGGAACTGCTCGATTTCTGCAAAAGAGACGATCTCGTCGAACTTCTGCTCGATTTCCGTGCGCCGCATGCCCAGGATCGCGCCGTTCAGGTAAATGTTCTCGCGCCCTGTAAGCTCAGGGTGAAAGCCGGTGCCGACCTCCAACAGCGATCCGACCCGACCGTGGATGAGGGCCTGGCCTTGCGTCGGCTCGGTGATGCGGGAGAGAATCTTCAGGAGTGTGCTTTTGCCGGCCCCGTTGCGACCGATAATGCCAACGATTTCACCCGGCTGAACTTCAAACGAAATATCCTGAAGCGCCCAGAAAGAATCGTCGCGGGCCTGGTCTGTTGCCGGGTCCTGGCGTCGTAAGCGCCCTGTGGTGGATTTCAGGCCGGCCATCAGCGAATCGCGCAGCGTGTCATGCTGCTGGCGCGACCGTCCGATATGGAACATTTTCGAGAGATGCTCGACCTGGATAACGGTTTCAGTCATTATTGTCAGATGATATCAGAGAAAGTTCGTTCGGTCTTACGGAAGTAGATCAGACCGGACACGAACGTCACCAGTGTAATCAGGATCGAAACGGCGAACAGTGGGATCGAAATCACAGAATCCGTACTCTGTTTGCCGATGATGGCCCAGCGGAAACCCTCTACGACGACCGTCATCGGGTTGAGCGCCAGTAGAAAGCGGTAACGCTCAGGGATGATCGCGCTACCGTAGATGACGGGTGTGACATACATCCAGAGTTGGAGCAGAAACGGGATCAGGTAGTTGATGTCGCGATAGCGCACGTTGAGCGCCGCCAGCCAGAGGCCAAACGCCAACGCGGTGATGATGGCGAGAAGCAAGAAGGGCACGATCCACGCGATGCGTGGCGAGATCGGCATACGATAGAACAACAGGAGCGCCAGCAGGACAATGAAGCCGATTCCGAAATCTACCAGAGTCGAGAGCACGCCGGAGGCCGGGATAATCAGCCGCGGGAAGTAGACTTTGGTGATGAGTTGGGAGCTATTGACCAGGCTTGTGCCGACGCGGCTCATCGAACTGGAGAAATATTGCCAGGGCAGCAGACCGGCCAATGCGAAGACCGGGTAAGGCACGTCGCCGGAAGGCACGTTGAGCAACATGCCAAAGATGACCGTGAACACGATTACGCTGAGCAGCGGTTGCAGCAAGATCCAGCCGACGCCCAGCGCGGTCTGCTTGTAACGGACTTTTACATCGCGCCACACCAGGAAAAGCAGCAGTTCCCGATATTCCCACACCGCGCCCAGGTCGGGCAGCATAAGGCCACTGTCGGGTTTGATGAGCGTTGTCTGGAGCGGCCCCGCAGTGGTGAGAGGATGGCCCACGGGAGGCGACGTCGCGTCTCGCGACGTGGAGACAATCTCTCCTGCGTCAACCGGGTCGGCTGGATGGGTCTGCTCGATCTTACTGACCATCTTGCTCCAGCTTGATTCGTTCGTAGGCGATGACTTTGTGCAACGTATCGTCCAACGTGTTGCGAGGAGCATAGCCGATGGCCTCAGCGATCTTCTCGATGCTGGGCACGCGACGCTGCATGTCCTCGAAGCCGATCCCGTAGGCTTGATCGTAAGGCACCAGCTCGATTTCGGAGCCGCTGCCGGAGAGCGCGATGATTCTATGGGCCAGGTCGAGGATGGTGATTTCCTGAGTTGCACCGACGTTGAACACCTCGCCAACTGCGGTGGGGTGTTCGGCGAGTTGCGCCAATGCCCGCGTGATGTCCGCAACGTCGGAGAAGCAGCGCGATTGGCTACCGTCACCATAGACGGTCAGCGTCTCACCGCGCAGCGCCTGCCGAACAAAACGCGGCACGACCATGCCGTATTGCCCTGTCTGGCGCGGGCCGACGGTATTGAACAGCCGGGCAATGACGACCGGCAGGCCAAACTGACGGAAGTAAGCCAAACCCAGGAATTCGTCTACTGCTTTAGACGTGGCGTAAGCCCAACGGCTGCGCGAGGTTGGCCCCATCAGGCTGTCATCGTCCTCGCGGAAAGGCACGCGCACGCCCTTGCCGTAGACTTCCGAGGTCGAGGCGATGAGCACCTTGCAGCCGTAGCGGTGCGCGGCCGTCAAGACGGCTTCCGTGCCGTTGATGTTGGTCTGGATGGTATACACCGGGTCCTGGATGATGAGTTGAACGCCCACGGCCGCCGCCAGGTGAATCACGGCGTCGGATTCGCTGGTGAGACGATCGAGCACCTGTGTGTTCATGATCGTCTCGCGCACGAACTGAAAGTGCGGCAGGGGTTGCAGGTGGGCGATGTTCGTCAACTGCCCCGTGGCGAGATTATCTACGGCGACGACACGGTGGCCCTGACTGAGCAATAGCTCACAGAGATGACTGCCGATGAAACCGGCTCCACCGGTGACGAGATAACGCATGTAAGCTTATTGTCCCTGTTGGCCGGCGAAGAAATCTACGGTGCGGGAAAGGCCATCGGTGAGCGATACGGTGGCCTGCCAATCGAGTTCGCGACCTGCGCGGCCTGCGTCAAGGTAGACGGCGTAAGCCTCGCCCTGCTTCGCCGGGCCGTGACGTTCGGGCTGTTCGTATTCGGTCAGCCTCGCCAGTTCGCGGAAGATCGTGTTGATGTCGGTGGGAACGCCGGTGCCAAGGTTGCATATGCCCTGACCCTGCTCGACGGCGCGCACGTTGGCGCGGGCGACATCGCCGACGTATAGAAAATCACGTTGCTGCGTGCCATCGCCGTTGATAACGGTCGGGCGGCCTTCGAGCATTGCGCCGGTGAAAATCGCGACGACGCCGGCCTCGCCACGCGGGTCCTGGCGGGGGCCGTAAACATTGGCATAGCGCAGAATACAGTAGTCCAGGCCATAATTATGGCGATAGTTGTCAATGAAGTGCTCACTGGAGAGCTTGCTCGAACCGTAGGGATCCAGTGGGTGGGGTGGGCAGGCTTCGGTGGCGGGGAGTTCTTCCGCATTGCCATAGATCGCGCCGCCGGTGGACGCGAAGAGCAGCTTACGCACGGTTCCCGCGGCGCGCGCGGCTTCCAGGATGTTGATCGTGCCGACGACGTTGACGGTTGCATAAAGGGCCGGCTCGCGCAGGCTGCCACGCACATCGGCCAGGGCCGCTTGATGCGAAATGGCGGTTGGTTTTTCCGCCAGCATCAACCGCATCAGACCATCGGCGTCCCGGATGTCCAGTTCGTAGAACCGGGCCGCCAGATTGACGTTTTCGCGATGTCCGGTATGCAGGTTATCAACCACGATGACCTCGTGGCCTGCCGTCAGGAAGGCGTCAACGATGTGCGAACCAATAAAACCGGCGCCGCCGGTCACCAGGATGCGTTCTGGCATGAGGTAGAGAACTCCTTTGCTGTGCGCTTACGCGCGGTTTCGATATAAATTACAAATCGGGTCGGATGGCGCTAATCATCCGTTCCTGGATATTTGGGTCGCCCGGAAACGACGATGATTCGACGCTCGTTCACCCACGGGCGCCACTATTGCCCCGCGAGTTGAGCGCCCTGAGCGACGAGCGCGGCCTTCTCCGGTTCACCGATTTCATTGTACCACCAATGTCGCAGGGCCAACTGTTGATGGGTCAAAGATATCGTGCGCCACAATTCCGCTGCGCCTTGCGGCGAGCCGTTGATGGCTCGAATCTCCCCGAGAAGCTGTCGTTCGGGCCGCCGGTCGGGCGTGACGTCGAAGGCCGCCTGGATATGTTTGGTCGCCGCCTCGTATTGTCCCAGAGATAACTCGATCTGACCAAGCCGGCGGCTCGCGGCTGCATTGGTCGGGTTCAGGCTCAAGGCTGCCTCATAGTGACGCATGGCGGGCGTCAGATCAATCTGACCTGAGCGGCGCACGGCGTCCTGAATCGGCCACTCCGGCCACGCATAGAGACCGAGTTCGGCCCGGGTTTGCGCGACGGCCCCCAGGTTGGATTGGACCGCAGATCGAGTGGACGGCAACAGGGCCACGATGAACAGTGCGGCAAGTGCCAGTGCGCTTGCTGCCCACGCGGTGCGCCCCGAACTCCGCGGTAAGTTGAATCCGTCGGACACTGGAAGCGCCCAAGTCGCCAGCGCGAAGCCAAGCGGCAGGAAAACCACCGGCGCGAGCTTGCTGGTCCACGTGCCGGCGTCTACTGTGCCGTGGATGAGCATGGCGACGATCGCTGCGATGGCTGCCGACGCGGGAAAATCGCGTCTCCGGCCCGGCTGCGCCGCGCTACGCAACACGCCCCATGCTGCGGTTCCCGTCATCACACTGAAGGCGACCATGGCTGGTAACCCTTGTTCGACGGCGATCTGGAGAAACAGATGGTGTGCGTGGCCGATGAAGCCGACGTGCAGCATCAAGATGTAACTCGAAAAGACCATCATCGTGCTGCCCAGGCCGCCCCCCGTGAAGGGATAGTCGGCAACGAGAGGCAACATGTCTCGCCAGAGCGATACTCTACCGGCTCCTGAGCCGCCGACGCCGGTCGCTGAACCGAGCAAGGCGTCCACGCCGCTGACTCCGGCGCTCGAGCCGGGCCAGAGTACCGCCAGCGCGAAGATTCCAATGAGAAAAGCCGCAATCGCAGCGAAGAAGATCACGTCTAACCAGAGACGATCCTTTTCCATGCGTCCGCGCCACGCCACGTAGGTTGCGGCGACCAGGGAAGCGGCCACAGCGAACCAACTCCCGCGCGAAAGGGTCATCATGATGGCGGCAAGGACGAAAATCGCTGCCGCGGTAACGGCGACGCCGCCCAGAGGGCGGACCACCCGCGATGCGGACCGATTTTGCATCAACCAGCCTGCGCCGCCCAGACCTAATGGGAGCAGCAGCACTAAGGCCCCACCGGCGACATTGCCGTTAATGTCATCCGAAAACGGCAACGGTATCGTTGGCCGAACGGCTTGAAGCCAAAGCCCAAGCCGATAGATGATCGCGACCTTACCGGCACCGGCAGCTTGCCAATCGTAGATCAGCAGGAAATAGCTGCCGATGAGCACCGCAAGCGCGAGGCAGCCCAGGCCCATCCAGGCAATCAGCGCATGGTGGCCGCGCCGGGCAAGCAGAGCGATCACCGCGGTCGCGACCAGGCCGGCCGTTAGGGCCGCAAGCCGACCGAAAGCCGCGCTCCGGTCATAAGCGGCCCAGAAAGAGAGCAGGGTCCCCGCGTAAAAAACCAACGCGGCCAGCCAGAACAAGACGAATCGGCGATCTGCAACCGTGGTCCGGGTCGAGTTGGTGCGCGACCGGGAGTTGGAGGCGGTAGCCGATTCGGCGATAGCGGATTGGGTCAAGTTTCCCGAATGAAGCCCAGGGTTTGCCAGGCGACGCTGACGCCGCTCTTGAAGCCTTCCCAGGTGTTAAGGCCTTTGACAAAGGTCAGCATCGGGCCGGGCCGGAACGACCACTCCTTGGTGGCGCGCTTTTGCCAGTATTCCAGGCGCTCGGCCGGCAGACCGGGATAATCCAACACGGTGGATTTGTCCATGTCAACTTCTTCCCAGTTGGTGCCGGGCCGGAACCAGTTGTTCTCAACCACATCGTAGAAGAAGGGCGTGCCGGGGTAGGGCGCGGCGATGTGGAACAGGGCGATATCCAGCGGCAGCTCTTTCGAGTAGGCAATCGTCTCCTGGATGGTTTCTTCGGTTTCACCGGGCAGGCCGATGATGAAGTAGCCCCAATTCTTGATGCCGGCGTCATGCGCCCATTGCAGCGCCTTGAAGGCTTGTTCTTTCTTATAGCCTTTGCGCGCGCGCTTGAGAATTTGCTCGTTGGCGCTCTCGATGCCCCAGGAGATGAGCCAGTTGCCGGCCTTGCTCATCATGGCGAGCAGCTCTTCGTCTACGTAATCCACGCGGCTGTTGCAGGTCCACTTCACGTTGATGCCGGACGAAATGATGCCTTCGCAGATTCCCATCACCTGTTCGCGGTTGACGGTGAAGAGATCGGCGTACATGTGGATATTGTGGATGCCCAGATCTGACAGGCGTTGGATCTCGGCGACGATCTTTTCGGGGGAACTCAGCCGGATGCTGTTTTGATAGCTGACGTGCTTGATGCAATATTTGCAGCCCGCCGTGCAGCCGCGGCTGGTCACGATGAAGGTGAACGGCCCTTTGATCATCGGCATGACCTGCTTTTTCAGCGGCAACAATTCATGTTTGGGCATGGGCAGGTCATCCAGGTCGGGGATGAAAGGCCGATCGGGGTTCAGAACGATCTCCTGACCGTCGCGCCAGGCCAGGCCGGCGATAGATGCGTAGGGACTGGCTTTGCCGTCATTGGCGAAGGGAATATCCGTCAGCCGGGTTTCGGCGAGCATTTTGGCGACCGCCGAGTTGCTGGGTGTTTTATCTTCCAGCGTATCCAGCAACTCGCGCAGGGTCATCTCCGGCTCGCCCCGCAGGATGAAATCGAGCGCGGGGAAGGGACGCATAGTTTCCAGGGTCAGCGGTGTGACGTGCGTGCCGAAGGCCATCGTTCTGGCCCCCAGCGCTTTGGCGAGGAAGATGCCGTGCATGTCGTTGCGGAGGGTAGGCGCGGTGACCTGGGTGAGATAATATTTCGGGCGCTTTTCTTCGATCAGTTTTTCAAATTCGGGCCACGTCATGCGAGTGGCGATGCAGTCCACCACCTCGACCGTGTACTCCGGCGACAAGATCGCAGCCAACTGCACGAGACTGACTTGCGGCCAGATCATGTTTTCGCGGCTGCGGCGGCCGACCCGATGCTGTGAACGAATCCAGATGCCGCCATCGGGAGAGGGCGGGTTAACTAACATGATATCTACGCTGCCGGCCGGCCGCGTGGATGACGTCAGGGTTTGCACGGCGGCGCCGGCGTCAGGAAAGCGCGCGGCGGGCAGAGGCGGTACGCGCCGGGTGCCCAGGTTCGCCTTGATTTCAGGTGGTAGTTCAGTCCACTCTACACTGCCAGCCGGCTTTTTCGTTGTTTGTTCCGACACATCACACCTCACATCATTCTGAAGAGACCAGTTTCAAAGGGGGGCATCCCTCACTGTACGCTTAGGATATGGCTCGTAGTCGGCGCCCACAAGGGGCTAGACTACAAGTTCTGGATTTACACCTTATTTTTTACGTCGCGGCGCATGTCGTAGCTGACCAGGCGATCACGCTGGCTCAGGTCTTCGAGGACACGGATGATGAACCAGCCGATGAAGAGTTGCAAGCCGATGAGGGAGGTCATGGCGGCGATGAGCTGCCAGAACCACAAACGTGAAATCGGCCAGCCGTTGATGCCCAGGATCAGTGTGACAACGGCGATGATGGCGCCGATGGCTATTGCACCCAGACCCATCCACCAAAACCGGCGATCGAGCGGCGTGTTGAAGATGGGTTTACCGAACAGGCCTTGCCGGATGGGTTGATCGTAGAAGAGCGATACCAGATAGTTGAACATCGTGCCCAGGATGAAAAGGCTGACGCCTGCGACGGCGAACACGGCTGCCGTGTATACGGCGAATACGCCCCATGGTCCCAACGTGGTCGTGCCCTGCAAGCGCAAAATCAGTAAAATGAGGCCGATGATCGCTGAAATGCCCAGCGCACCCAGGCCGACCATGCCCAGTTGGCGCACGGGGTTGTAGGTCATGGCTGTCCAGGTGATGGAATGGGCAAAGCGCACACCATCGCGGGCGACGTTGAGCTTGCTACGCCCGAGTCGCTCACTGTAAGGGATGGCGACTTCGATCATTTTGAGGTCTTCGTGTAGTGCACGCGTGGTCATCACGGGCGTAAGATTCAAGCCGTCAGGCAACGGATAAAGCTGCTCCAGGATGGACTTCTTGAATATCCGCATTCCGCTGGCGGAGTCGGTGATTTTCTGGGCGCTGATGATACTGACGAGGTTGGCGAAAATGATGTTGCCGAGCCTGCGGACGGCCGGCATTTCGCTGTCTGCGCCGGCCATGCGCGAGCCGATCACGATGTCGGCGTCTTGCTCAAGAGCTGCCGCGCAGAGGGCGGGAAAATACTCAGGTGGGTAGGTACCGTCGGCGTCGAGAAAGCCGACCCATTCGCCCCGCGCCGCGGCGAAGCCGGTTTTCAGGGCCGCGCCATAACCGCCGTTGACCTCATGGCGAATGAGGATGACGCCCGGTGTGGCCTCGACAAGCTCTGGCGTGCGATCCGTGGAGCCGTCATCTACGACGATCAGTTCAAGATCGTCAATGCCAAGCTCCGCCAGGCCAGGTTTTGCAGAGAGGACACGCGCCATCACCTCTTCGATGCCGTCTTCTTCATTGAGCGCAGGAATGACCAGGGACAATGTTGTCATAATTCGTTCCCCCCTGACCCACCCGATGATTGGGGCAGGCTGGCTGGCATGGGGCCGGGGCCGATTCTCCGGCTTAATAATAAATCGGCGTGTTACGAGTGGGCGACGGTGGGCCCTCGATCTGTTTGAGCACACGGGCCGGGATTCCGCCGACAACCGTGTGCGGAGGTACATCGGAAGTGACGACGGCTCCCGCGGCGACGACGGAGCCCTTCCCGATCCGCACGCCGTCGGTCACAATGGCGCCTGCGCCGATCCAGACATCGTCTTCAACGACAATGCCGTCGGCAGTGATCCCTTGTTCCACCATTGGGTGGGTGGGATCATCGTAGATATGATTCACGGCCAGCAGTTGAACCAGGGGCGCGGTGTAGACCCGGTCCCCGATGGTAATGCCGCCCTGTCCACGCAAGACGTTGAGCTCGCCGATGAGACTGTTATTGCCGATGCGGATGAAGGCATGCGGCAGGTCGCGGAAATTGTAGACATGGAGCACTGCGCCATGCATGATGTATGTACTCTCACCGATGGTAATGCCATCGGGGCAGGCGTGGAGATACACACCGTAGTCGAGATAGCTGCCATCACTGAGGTGGATATGATTCGCAAACCGTATCCGCACGTTATTTTCGATGGCGGCTGTGCCATCCATGTGCAGAATCAACCGGTAGAGCACGGCCCGCACGCCCACACCGATCACGCTCGGTATCCAACCAGCCAGCCCCATGACCAATTGTTCGAGTATATAGCGGCCCAGGCTGCTCGACTGTCGGCTGATATACAGTCCCAGAGTAGATTGATGCCTGGGGTTGGGTGTTGAAGGTTCTGTCGTCATGGGCCTCTCGGTTTGAAAGGTAAGTGGGCAGGCGCTGCCGCGCCGCAGCACCGGAGGGTGTGCGGGTGAACGGTAAGTGTTCGATGTGTCGCGCGCTGGAGCTAAACTGCGAGCTGCAACAGCCGCGCGTATGGCCGGGAAAGAGACCACCCATCCGGCGCGCGCCATCTCGGCGCGAGGACTCCTGACGGGACGGTATGAATGGACTGGGACGTTCGCCGAATGCTTGTGGCTGT
The DNA here is from genome assembly GCA_038214535.1 of Anaerolineae bacterium. Lineage (GTDB taxonomy): Bacteria > Chloroflexota > Anaerolineae > CG2-30-64-16 > CG2-30-64-16 > JBBQRS01. The sequence continues at coordinate 18,472 of JBBQRS010000012.1, read as the reverse complement.
AGAGGTGAAAGCGATGAAGCCAACCCGAACTGAGTCCAAATATTGACGCCCAATTCCAGTCGCTCTCAGTGGCAGGGCGCGCGGGAGTTTTTCAGGCGTAATGGTCAGCGACAACGCTTGACCCTTATCAGGCATCTTCGGGTAAGCTCTTCTATGAGAATCTCTGGTGCAATGCAACAGACCATTGGGATGAGCCGACGGCAACTCGATCCGCATCACACACAAAAGTCATCTTAACATAGCGCCTATCTTCAGTCAAATACATAGGTCATGCAAGCCCTGTCGCGACATTGTCGCATGATGCGCGCGAAGTGGTAAAATAGACCCCGCAACAACTTGCGTATGTGAGTTCTTCGTGCAGTAGGAGGTTAAGATGCCCGGAACCGGGGAAGTAAAGGCAGTTCTTGAGGATACTGAGCATTATCTGACGGATAACTTGTTGCCGTTCTGGATCGAACGCTCTCCGGATGCGGGGCACGGCGGTTTTTTGACGTATTTCGACCGAGACGGGCAACCCACGGGTGAGACGGTCAAGACCTTCCTGATGCAGATCCGGATGCTCTATACGATGGCGAGTGCGCATCGCGCGGGGTATGGCGGCGGGACCTGCGCGCGACTGGCGCAGATGGGGGCCGAGTTTATCACGCAGCATTATTGGGACGCAGACAACGGGGGTTGGTTCTGGATCGCCGACCGATCGGGCCGGCCCACCGTGATGAACAAGATCGGTTATGGGCAATGCTTCGCGATGTATGCGTTCAGCGAGTACGCGCTGGCGACCGGTCACACATTGGGCCGTGATACGGCCGCGGTGACCTATGCGGCGATTTCCCAGCATATGGCAGATACGCGTTATGGTGGGTATTATGAGATTATGCGCCCGGACTGGCAGCCGGAGCGCCCCGGGGTCTATGGCGGCGACCGTAAGAGCATGGACGTACACATGCACATGATGGAGGCGCTGACCACCTACTACGAGCTCACGGGCAGCCCGACACACCGGCGGAGGCTGAAAGAGAGCATCGCGTTGATCACCGACAAGATGCTGCGTCCCGAATCGGGCACGGGATATATCCAGTTCGCGCTCGACTTCACCCCCTTGCCCGCGATCTTGTTTGAGGTCGAATGGGGACGGGATGCAAAACCCGAAGATGGCGTAGAGCGGCCGTTGGCGTATACGTCCTACGGGCATAACGTCGAGTTCGCGTGGTTGCTGCTTCACGCTGCGGACGTGCTGGGGCAGGAACGCGGCCGGTATGCGGAAATTGTGCGACCGATCTTCGATCAGTGTGTGCGGTATGGGATTGATCGGGAGTATGGTGGCCTGTACGTGGAAGGCCCATACGACGCGCCGCCGACGATCACCGAAAAGCAGTTCTGGCAGCAGGCCGAGCTGCTGGTGGGGATGCTCGACGCGTATCTGCTTTTTGGGGATGAGAAGTACTGGGAAGCATTCCGTAACGTCTATGACTTCGTGTTTGCGAAGTTCGTCAATTTGCCGGCAGGCGGCGAATGGTATGAACGCGTGGACCGCGCCGGCGTCCCGATTGATGACGCGTTGGGTCACGCCTGGAAGATCAGCTATCATACGGTGCGCTCGATGATTCAAACGATCCAGCGCCTCAAGATGATCGCCGCAAGCGAACAACCAGTTTGACTCTTTGGGGGGAGGGGATATGCTTGACATAAGATATATGCGCGAGAACCGGGAGGCCGTGTTGGCGGCGATGGTGGCGTTGGGGGCAACGGATGCGCCGGTTGAAGCCGCATTGACGCTGGACGAACGCCGCCGGGTGATTCTGACCGAAGTCGAAGCGTTGCGCGCCGAGCGCAACACCGGGTCTAAAGAAATCGGGGCACTGATGCGCGAAGGCAAACGCGAGGGCACTGAGGCGCTGAAGCAGCGTATGACGATCATTGGGGATCAGATCCAGACCCTGGATGTGGAACTGAATGAAGTCGAAGCGGCCTTCAACGACGCGATGCTGCGCATTCCGAACCTGCCACATCCGAGCGTGCCGGTGGGCAAGGATGAGACGGAAAACGTGGTGGTGCGGGCGGAAGGCGAGATCCCGGTTTTCGACTTTGCGCCGAAGCCGCACTGGGAGCTGGGGCCGGAGCTGGGCATCCTCGATTTCGAGCGGGGCATCAAGCTCAGCGGCACGCGCTTCTATCTGCTCAAGGGGGCGGGGGCGCGTTTGCAACGGGCGCTGATCGCGTGGATGCTGGACCTGCATACGGGCATGCATGGTTACACCGAAATCTACCCGCCGTACATGGTGCGCGGCGAAATCCTGGTGGGCACGGGCAATCTGCCGAAGTTCGCCGATACGCTCTATCGGGACATCGAAGAGGATTTCTGGTGGATTCCGACGGCGGAAGTGCCGGTGACCAATATGTATCGCGAGGAGATTTTGGACGGTGCGCAACTGCCGTTGGGATACGTGGCCTACACGGCGTGCTTCCGGCGCGAGAAGATGAGCGCGGGTAAGGACGTGCGCGGCATCAAACGCGGGCACCAGTTCGATAAGGTCGAGATGGTGAAGTTCGTGAAGCCGGAAAATTCGATGGATGAATTGGCGCAGTTGGTGGATAACGCGGAAGATGTGTGTCGCGGATTGAACATCCCTTACCGGGTGATCCAGATGTGCACTGGTGACCTGAGCTTCACCGCGGCCGTCAAGTACGATCTGGAGATGTGGGCGCCGGGCTGCGGCGAGTGGTTGGAAGTCAGCTCGTGCAGTAATTTTCTCGATTTTCAGGCGCGACGGGCCAATATCCGCTATCGGCCTGAGCCGGGGGCCAAACCGGAGTATGTCCACACGCTGAACGGTTCGGGGCTGGCCCTGCCGCGCGTGATGATTGCGGTGATGGAGAACTATCAGCAGGCGGATGGGGCCATTGTTGTGCCGGAGGTGTTGCGACCGTATATGGGTGGGATGGAGCGCATCGAGGCTGGCGGGTGATGTAACCGTCTCTAACGCAGAATCTCGCGACACGAGGCCAAGACCCTTTGCTGGAGTCCAGGCGCGACGAATGTTGAATCGTCAACCCGCTCAGGGTGACATAGCGCGATTGAGCAGAAGTTCTGAGCAATGTGGCCGCGACTTTTGACAGAGCATCCCGTCCGTGATACACTGCACGGCGGTGGTGAGGCGAGGGCTGCTCCCTGGGAGGGATGGCCGAGCGGTTTATGGCGATGGTCTTGAAAACCATTGTGGCGGCAACGTCACCGGGGGTTCGAATCCCTCTCCCTCCGCCAGTAAAGAGCAGGATTATGGGGAGGTCGCATAGCCCGGTCGAGTGCGCCCGCCTGCTAAGTGGGTAAGGGTGGAGATCATCCTTCGCGGGTTCAAATCCCGCCCTCCCCGCCAGGCTCTGTTGTGAGACAGGGCGAATATGTCCCAGTAGCTCAGTGGATAGAGCGCTTCCCTGCGGAGGAAGAGGCCAGAGGTTCAAGTCCTCTCTGGGATACCAGTGAACAGCGAGCTCCTCAATGGCGAGGAGTTCGCTGTTCGTTATGCGGTCGCGGCGTTCGCTTCAAGGGCTGCGGCCATGCGCTCTAACCCCTCGGTGAGCATGGCGCGCGGGCAGCCGAAGTTGAGCCGGACGAATCCCGCGCCGCCCACCCCGAAATGACCCCCATCGCCCAACGCGACGCACGCCTCTTTCAGGAAGAACTGGTATGGGCCGGTAGGCAGGTCGAGCGTCCGGCAGTCGAGCCATGCCAGATAGGTCCCTTCGGGTGCGGTGACGTGTATGCCCGGCATATTGCTTCGCACGAAGTTTACCAGGTAGTCCCGGTTGGCCTCAAGATAACTCAGGCACGCTGCCAGCCAATCGCCCCCTTCTTCGTAGGCTGCCAGGGCCGCGACCGTCCCCAATACGTTTGGCTCGGACACAAGATACGCGCGAGCGGCCTCGAAGCGGGCGCGCACCGCGGGATTCGGGATCACCGCAAAAGAGTATTTCAGGCCGGGGATGTTGAAGGTCTTGCTGGGGGCCATGAGGGTGATCGTGCGGGATTCGACTTCCGGCGAGAGGGCTGCGATGGGCGTGTGTTCGTTCCCGGCAAAGAGCAGGTCACAATGAATCTCGTCCGAGCAGAGGTCTACGCCGTGGCGCAGGCAAATCTCCGTCAGACCCTGCAACTCCGTGGGCGTGAAGACGCGCCCCACGGGGTTGTGCGGGTTGCACAGGATCAGCAGCCGCGTCTGCGGCGTCAGGGCGGCTTCGAAGGCATCCAGATCCAGTTCGTAATGCAGATCATCCCCGGCACAGAGGGGAACGTCCAGCCGGGTCAGACCGGCATGGGCGGGGGCGTTCAGGATCGGCGGGTACACGGGCGGCATGACCGCGACCGTCTCGCCGGGACGAGTGAGCGCCAGACATGCCAGATCGAGCCCAGGGACGACGCCAGGCAACGGTACGATGGCTTCAGGTTTCACGCGCCAACCATAAAGCCTGTCCAACCGTTCGACGAGCACTTCTTTCAGGCCGGGAACCCCGGACGAGTAGCCGAACACGGCGTGATCTACCCGCCGGTGCAGGGCTTCGATCACCGGCGGCGGCGAACGGAAGTCCATATCCGCGACCCAGAAGGGCAGGATCTCCGGCCCGTAACGATCCCACTTTTCGGAGCCTGTGTTGTGGCGGTCAATGATCGCGTCGAAGTCATAGTCGGTCTGTGTCATGTGAGTCCACCCAGTTCTGTGCAGATTGCGGCCAGGCGCGCGGCCCAGGCCGTTGCATCCTGATTGATGTCTGTGAGTGTCAGGCGCACCGTTCTCCAGCCTTGTGCGGCCAGCAGATAGGTCATGGTCTGATCGGTCGCTTCGTTCAGCCGGGCGACGCCCGGCGCGCCCTCGACGATCACGGCCACCTTGCCATCACGGCAAGGCAGCGCGAAGTCAATGGGGCGCCCCTCGTCGCCGTCAGCAATCGGATATTCGTATTCGGCTTCCAGCGCGGCCTGTTGCAGGGCATTCCAGAGCTTTTCGTGGGCGCCGGCCCGAATCCATAGGTCGTTGATCTCATGTGCGGCGCATAAACGTCCCATCGTGGTGGGGATGAAGGTGATGCGCCTGAGCCGCCGGCTTGGAATCGGGCGCGGCAAGGCGAGCAACGGCCCCAGCGTGACTTTGTAATACAGGTCATCTGCACGCGGGTGATTTGGCTGCTCCGGGATCAATTCTCTGCGGGTGACCAGGAAGTAACCGCGCACCGGCGCGCACCAGCGAGTCTGCCACCGTTCTTCGAGGGGAAACGCGGCGGTCTGATAGAACGCGAGATATTCGGCGGCGGTGCGCTGCGGGGCACGCGCATGCGGGATGCGATACCATCCGGCATCGCGCGCCCGCGCCAGGTCATCCGGGCTGTTGACCACAACCACGAGGGCGGGCGCTTGCGGGTCGAGTTCGCTACAGTCGAGATTCAAGCTCATTTTTTGGCAGTTTGATTGTCGGCCGGCGACGGTTCACGTGCAAATGAGGGTCGCCCGCCCGCTCTGAAATCCAGTTCGGTGCCGAGATAGAGCTGGTCAGCGGGATCATCCGATATGGGCGCGTACTCGTCGCGACGCACCATATCCGATTCCACCTCTTCTGCCCCGGCGGCGCGCACCTGCATTTCGATCTCAGGCAGAATCATAGCGCGGGCGAATGCGACGGCGTCTTCCAGGTGCTCGAAGTCGTGGAAGCCGTCGGGGAGATAGACGCGATAGCGTTCGCCCTGGTCAATCGGCGCGATGGAGACGCGGGCGCGCTGCGTAACGCTGCCGGCGACCGCGCCCACGGCGTTCGCGACCTCAGACCATTCCGGGATGATGAGATCGGTGTTGAGCTTTGATGCGACGGTGGGCAAGTAGGCGGCGACCGGCGCGCCGATGGCGACCACGGGCCGGCGCAAGGTGAGGCTACATGCCAGTTCGCTCGCGTTATTGCCACCGTTGAGCGCGCAGTGCATGAACGCGGCGGCAGTCGGCTCGCGATCCCACGCGGCGGCCGCGCCGGAATCTTCGAGAACTTTGGAGACGAGCTCCGCGGCGATCCGTGTTGACATCCCCGAAATGACGCGTTCGCAGAGCTCGGAGACGGAGATCCCCTGCCGGCGGGCGAGCAACTCCGCGGCCAGTTCTGCCGCTTCGGTGTCCCAACGCCGGTACACGCCCATGACGTGCAGGGCGTCAGTTGGGGTGAAGGCGGCACGACGGGCCAGCCCGCGTTGCTCGATCTGTTCGAGGCCGCGACGGTAGAGGCCGCGCGTGCGCGCCAGTTTCGCCAGGTTAAGCAACGACTGCGGGCCGCCCTGAAGCGTCGCCAGGAGTTCTTCCTCTTCGGCCGATAGTGTATAGCCGGGGTTACGCGACCTGGTCAGGAATTGCGCAGCCTCCGCCAGGTGCTTGCGGCCCGGCATTGCCTGTTGTAACGCAAGCTCTTGCTTCACCTCGGGAAATTGGCTTGCCAGCAGCGAGATGGGAATGACACGCCTGGGGCCGATGAGCAGCGCGCCTTCGCCGTCAATCCGCACGTAACTGTCACCACCCAGCCCGCTGGTGTGCACGTCAATGGCCTCGACCATGGTGCGCCAACCCGCGACCTGCGCGCCTTCCCGGCTCAGACGGGGCGCGCCATCGGAAAGAGCGGCGATGTCTGTGGTGGTGCCGCCGACATCCACGACCCACACGTTACGTCGTCCCGCAAGGTGCCATGCGCCGACGACGCTGGCGGCGGGGCCGGAGAGGATGGTCTCGATCGGGCGCTCCAGGGCCATGTCTGCGCGGATCAGCGAACCATCTCCCTTGACAACCATCAGCGGCGCGGTAATTCCCCGCTCCAACAATGTGCGTCGAACCGAGCGAATCAGGTCATTCAGGGGCAAGATCAGGTGCGCGTTGAGCGCGGTCGTTGTGGCCCTGCGCACGGCGTTCAGGCGGCTGCTGAGCTGGTGTCCGCAGCTTACGGGATAATCGGTGTGTTGGGCGATCAGGTCGCGCACCTGTAGTTCGTGGGTCGGGTTGCGGACGCTGAAATAACCGGAAACGGCGTAGGCTTCCGTCTTGCCTTTGCGCGCCTCAACCTCACGGGCGACATGTTCCAGATCGAGTGGGGCCACCTCTTCGCCGCGATCATTGTGACCGCCCTGGATGTAAATCACGTCATCGGTGGAGAGCTGACCGGCGAAGCCATATTGTTTCATCAGCTCTCGATCGTAGCCGATCAGGAACAAGGTTACCGCGCCGGAATGTCCCTCAGCCAGGGCGTTGGTCGCCAGCGTTGTGGAGATAGACGCCAGACCGATGTCGTGCGGGTTGATTGCGCCGGCCGCAGGCGTCTCAAACAGGGCGGTCAGCGCGGCTGCAATGCCTTCGGTGAGGTTGTGCCGGGTTGTCAGTGCTTTAGCTCCGGCCAGCACTCTGCCATCGTCGTGGTTGACGAGGACTGCGTCTGTGTACGTTCCGCCGGTATCAATGCCAAGTGCAATATGCAAGGTGAATCACCTCCAAAAGAAGTTCAGTTAAGCGATCGGTTTGCGGCCAGGGCGGGCGCGTATTGCGCCATATCTTCGCGCAGGCGCATCACGGCCAGGTCTTTGGCGCGCGCTTCGAGCATGACATCAAATTCGCGCAGCCTGCTTGCGGTCTCCATGAAATCAATGAACTCGAACGGGTTGATATAGTCGGAATGGCGGCTCCAGCGCGTGGCGCGCAGACGAGGAGATTCGTCCCGGTCGCCTGATTCGGTCAGCCATTCCGTGCGCGGCGAGCTGAAGTGTATCTTTGGAACCTGATTAGTGGGCCACGTCGCCAGGCACAGGTTCAGGGCTTCTCTCACGGACAGGTTATCGGGATTGTTGAGGCGATGGTGCAGGTTGTCAAATACGAGCCGAAGGCCGGTTCTCTCGTGAACCCATACGGTGTCGGACACCGAAAACCGTGAATCGTCGTTCTCTAACACCAGACGCCGCCTGACGCGTTCGGGCAGCGTGAGAATGTTTGTTGCAAAGCGTTCGCGTGCAGCCTGTTTATTCCCAAAAATGCCGCCGACGTGCGTGACGACAACCGCTTCAGCGTTCAAATCCATCGCGTTCAAGATATCTGCTTGAAGGGTGAGGTCGGCAAGCGAAAGGACCAGCGTCGCTGGATTCGGGCTGTTTGCGACCGTGTATTGTCCCGGATGAAACGACAGGCGCAGATCGCATGCCCTTGCCATCTGCCCGCATTGAACCAACTCATTGCGGCATTCTGCCAGCTGGTTTGCAAAGCTGGGGAACTCCGGGTGGGTTGCATAGGGGGCGAGGGAAGAGGACATGCGATACATGCGCAGGTCGCGCGCCTCAAGATATGCGAAGATGTCACGCAGATAGGCTAGACTGACGCTCAAGTGGGGCGAGTTCTGCCAGCGCCGGCTGTCGTGGCTTTTGAGTTCGGGCTTGCCGAGGGGGTTGACGACGAATCCGAGTTGCATCTTGCAAAGCGGTTGGCGCTACTGTGACAGGTTGAAGGTTGAAGGCGCAACAGGAACCGCGAGAAGTCTCAAGCGCTGTTGCGTGAACGTGATGGAGCCGTCGCGATGGCGGTGAACGTGCAATCCGGCTGCGTCCTCTTCCATGCCCGCCTCCAGCATTTTGCGCACCTCGTTTCGGGTATTTTCGTCGGCGGCGACTTCGGCCAGCCAATCGGCGAGCGTCAGATTGACGGGGTAGGTTTCAGCTTGCGTTACTTTGAAACTTGCATCTGAAAGGTGATGCTCGATCTCGGCCTGCGTGGGCAGGTGCGCAAAAGATGGATTCCGACGCACTTCGATCGCTTCCTGGGTGGCGCGCTTGACCGGTTCGGCGCTGCCGATCAGTTCGTCCAGCAATAAACGGCCTGTCGAGCGCAATACGCGCTTCGCTTCCGATAAATAGGTTTGCGGCGCAGGGAGGTGATTCCATAGGTCGCGCGAGGCGACCAGATCCAGCGATGCGTCGGGGATGGGAAGGTCGGCGGCCTCAGCCCACGTGAGATCGAGGTTGTTACAGTTCGCTTCGATACGCTTAAGTTCGGCGCGCTCCAACATGGCAGCCGAGGCGTCTATCCCCATGACGCGACCGGCGCGGGAGGCCAGCGCCAGGGCGAGCGCGCCTGATCCACAGCCAACCTCGAGAACAGCGTCTCCGGATTGCGTGGAGGCAAGCTCGATCAGGAAGGCGTCACTCCCGGCGGACTGTACCTCACCTCGCGGTGCGCGCGTAGCGGTTCGATAGAAGGCCTGAACGCTTTGTAACCCGGCTTGTTTCTTCCAGGGAAATGAGTCTGAATCGGCGCCGTTTCCGGAACTGTTGCGCATCGCCAGAAACGGCGAGAGGTGTTCCTGGAGATTCTGGGCGACCAATTGCCAGCGCCCGTCTTTCCAGGTAAGCTGGGTGACGCCGGTGTTCTGTGTGAATACCGGCATGGAGTGCCCGCTGAACAGGCTGCGCAGGATGGTGCCAATAGAGCCGCCGTGCGATACGATAACGATGGTCTTTCCGTCATAGGCTGAGAGAATCTCGTCCAGCGCGCGACGCAGCCTGGCCCTGAATTCCGTGTATGCGGGGGCGTTTTCGGCCGTAGGGAGCCAGCACTCGTCCCATAATGATAGCGGCCCCGTCTGATGGGCGGCGGGTAACTCATTCCAATAGCTGCCGTCGGCTTCTTCCAGCCCGGATTGAATTTGTACGGGTAAGCCCAGCCGACGCCCGATCAGGTCTGCGGTTTGCCGGGCGCGGCGCATTGTGCTTGAAATGACGATATCGGGGGTTTGCGTTCGGGCCAGCCAATCGGCAACCAGCATGGACTGACGCCAGCCCAACTCGGTGAGACCGCTGTCGAGTTCGGTTTTGACATCGCCCCGGTTTTGCAGGGATTCGCCGTGCCGGATGAAGATCAGGGTGGTATTCAAGAGCAGCGCCTAAGGGTTCAATCCGGTTTGGCGGCCCGTTCGGCGGCCACAAGCTCGGCAGGATATGCGGTGAGGTCTTTGTTATCGCCGGGCGGGGCGGAATACGCCAGCCGTGCGACGATCCGGTTGCCGAGGATGTCTTCGGCGACGATTTCCGGCGCATCTTCGGGGGCGACGCCGGCGTACCAATGCCCTGCCGGATAGACGACGACCATCGGCCCATGCCCGCACTGGTTGAGACAGCCAGCCTTGTTGACCCTGACCTTGCCTTTCAGGCCGGCTCGGGCGACCTCATATTTCAGCTCGCGCGTCAGCGCCTCGGTGTCTCCATCGCGTTGACACCACGAACCAAAAGTGCACACAAAGATATGTTTTTCGTACTGGCCCATGGGTGGGTCTCCGGGTTGGGTCGGTATGCTGAAGACATTATACGGTAGCCGGGGCAGGATGCAAAGCCGGATCGCGCAACCGGGTGATTCGTCGCCCGTAAGAAGCTGGTGTAGACTCAGCATTCGGGGGATGATATGAGCAAAATCCTGATTCAGCATGGCGATATTTTGACGCTCGACGCCGATGGCCGGCTGTTGTTCGACGCGGACATTGCGATCACGGATGGCGCAATCACGGCGGTGGGCGTGCCGCCGCCGAGTTTTGTCGCCGATGAGACGGTGAATGCACGCGGACATATCGTGATGCCGGGTCTCTTCAACGCGCACACACACAGCCCGATGGCGTTGTTTCGAGGATGGGCGCCGGGCAATGCCCTGGATCCGTGGTTAGAGGATCCGGAATTTTTGCGCGGGTCGGGGTTGACCGGGGACGATGTGTATTGGGGCGCTGCGCTGGCCGCCTGTGAGATGATTCGCAATGGCGTGGTTGGGTTCGCTGACCAGTATTTCTTCATGGATCGCGTGGCCGAAGTCGTGGTCAAGAGCGGTTTGCGTGCCAGCCTGTCGTGGTGTACTTTCGGCCGCGACACGGAAATCGGTCGCGATTTGGCCGGTATCTCGCGGTTCGTGGAAGAATGGCAAGGCGCAGGTGATGGGCGAGTGCATACAGCGTTCGGGCCGCACTCGCCGGTCGAATGCTCGCCCGTATTCCTGGCGCGCACGGCGGCGGTTGCCGCGCGCCTGGGGTCGAGTATCCATCTGCACCTGGCCGCAACGCAGCGCGAGGCCGATCAGGCGCTCGCACGATACGATATGACGATTGTTGAGATGCTCAATCGGAACGGCGTCCTCGATGTGCCGGTGCTGGCGGTGCACGCGATTCACATTACCGAAATTGACCGTGAGATTCTTGCTTCGAAGGCTGTGGTCTGCGTGCAATGCCCCACGTATCAGGCTCGCTGCGGCCTGGGGGCGACGCCGGTCGCTGCCTTGCGCGCCGACGGCGTGGCCGTCGCCCTCGGGTCGGAACGACCGACGGTGAGCGGCCGTTTTGATATGCTGCACGAGGCGCGCCTGGCGGCCCTGTGGCAAGCGAAAGACGCCGACGAAGCCACGGTGGATCAATTCAGTTTACAGATGGCGACGCACGCCGCCGCGACGGCACTGGGTTTTGGGCAGAGCGGGATGATCGCGCCGGGCTTTGCCGCCGACCTATTGATGATCAACCGGGATACTGCCCGACTCAGCGGTGGAACTGAGTTGCTCGAAACGGTGCTCTACACGGCGCAGAGCCGGGACGTGAGTGACCTGATGGTTGCCGGAACCTGGTTGATGCGCGACCGGCGGCTACTCACGCTGGATGAAGATGCGATCATGGTGGAGGCGCAAAGCCGGGGCTGGCGCATGGTTGAAGCCATGTCGTGACGCCGTCGCGCCGCGTGTTTAAGGTGTGGAGTTAAGCACATAGTCGTGCTTCTTTGACAGAACGGCTCCCTGGACGTAAAATGACGCGGTTGACTATCTGCCATTTTGGCGAGGAGGGGTGATGGAGAATTATACAACAGAGCGGTTGCGAAATGTGGCCTTGATTGGGCATAGCAGCTCAGGCAAGACGACACTGGCTGAGGCGATGCTCTTCAACACTGGCGCCACCAGCCGGCGCGGCCGCGTCGAGGATGGGACTACGGTCGCCGACTGGGATGATGAAGCGATTCGCCGGCAAATTTCGGTCTCAGCTTCATTGGTCCCCAGTGAGTGGCAGGGCTGTAAACTCAATATCATTGACACGCCCGGTTTCATAGATTTCTCGGGTGAGACCAAAAGCGCGGTCGCCGTTACCGATTCGGGTCTTGTGGTTATTGATCCCGTTGCCGGGGTCGAGGTCGGCACGGACCTGGGTTGGGGGTTTCTTGACGAGCGATCTTTGCCGCGCGCGGTCTTCATCAATAAGATGGATCGCGATAATGCCAGCTTCAGCAACGCGCTGGCGCTTCTGCGCGAGGCATTTCCCGGTAACATCGTGGCTGCGCAGCTCCCTATCGGTGAAGGCTCGGAGTTTCGCGGGATCGTAGACTTGATCTCGCTGAAGGCGTATCTGGGCGACTCCGCCGATCCGATGGATGTGCCGGCTGATATGGTCGAGGCCGCAGAGACGGCGCGCACGCAACTGATCGAGGCTGCCGCCGAGGGCGACGACGACCTGATTATGAAATATCTGGATGGCGGCGATCTCACGCCCGAAGAAATCGGCAAGGGTCTGAAGGCGGGCATTGCCTCCGGCAACGTGATCCCGGTGTTCTGTGGTTCGGCGGTGAATAACATGGCCATCATCCCGCTGATGAACGCGTTGATCGCGGCGATGCCTGACCCGTCTGAGTTACTGCCGATTGTGGCTCACAAACCGGACGAGAGTGAAATCACGCTGCCAATCTCCGCAGACGGGCCGCTGGCTGTATTCGTCTGGAAAACGGTTGCCGACCCATTCGTCGGCAAGATTTCGTATTTCCGCGTGCAGTCCGGGAAGTTCCACGGGGATAGCCGGGTTTACACCATGCCCGATGCCACTGAGGAACGCGTTGCCCAGATCTTCGTGCCACGCGGCAAAGAGCAGTTGGCCATCAATCAACTGGTGGCCGGCGACTTCGGCGGCGTGACAAAGTTAGCCAACACCAACACGAGCGACACGCTGTGCGAAAAGTCCGCCCAGATCATCTTGCCGTCCGTGAACTATCCGGAACCGCTCTTCTCGCTCGCCGTCAGCCCGAAGACGAAGGGCGACTCGGCGAAAATGGGCCCGGCTTTGACCCGCGCTGTCGAGGAAGACCCGACTTTGAGCGTGCGGTTCGAACCCGGCACGAATGAGACGATTCTTTCCGGCATGGGCGAGGTGCACCTCGACCTCGCGATTCGGCGGATGGAGAGCAAGTTCGGTGTGGCGTTGACGACGGCGATGCCGAAGGTGCCCTACAACGAATCTATCACGCGGAGTGCGGCGGATTATCACCGCCACAAGAAGCAGACCGGCGGCGCAGGGCAGTTCGGCGAAGTTCACATGGAAATCAAGCCCGTCGAGCGGGGAACCGGTTTCGAGTTTGATACGTCTCGCGTCTTTGGCGGCGCGATCTCCAACAGCTTCTTCCCGTCTATTGAAAAGGGCATCCGCTCGCGGTTGGATGCGGGTCCGCTTGCGGGATATCCCGTCGTAGACGTGCGCTGCGAGATCTATGACGGCAAGATGCATCCGGTTGACTCGAAAGATATCGCATTCCAGATCGCCGGCCGTGAGGTGTTCAAGAAGACCTTCTTGCAGGCAGGTCCCGTGCTGTTGGAGCCGATCATGGAGGCGCGCATCACTGTTCCCGAAGAGTACATGGGCGATATTATGGGTGATCTCAATACCCGCCGTGGTCGTGTGCAGGGCATGGAGCAGACGCGCGGCAAGGGCATTGTGACGGCTCAGGTTCCCATGGCCGAGATGCAACGCTATGCGATTGACTTACGTTCGATGACGCAGGGTCGCGGCATTTATACGATGCAATTGTCGCACTATGAACCGGTTCCGGCGCACATCGCCGAGCAGGTGATCGCGCAATCTAAGCACGAGCACGACGAAGCCGAAGACGAATAGACGCGCAGTACGCCATCTTCACCGCCCGCCAGATGCTTTCTGGCGGGCGGTGCTATCAGTGCGTCGGAGGTTAAACAAGTGATTCCGAAAGATTTTCCGGGTAAGGGTAAAGTGGCCGTTTTGAAGACGCGCCCTGAAACGGTTCTGGATGATGTGGGCCGCGTGATGGATATGGCGGGCTACGAGGCGGCGCTGCCCAAAGACCGCGAAACGATATTGAAGATCAACATCTCCTGGCAGACGTGGTATCCTGCCTGTTCCAGCACACCGTGGCAGGTCGAAGGGGTAATCCGCAAGCTGCAGGCCGACGGCTATCGTGATCTGTCGGCGGCGCATAACAAGACGGTTGTGGTAGACGCATACGTCGGCGAGAAGAACAACAAGCATAAGGCCGTCGTGGATGCTTATGGGATACGCAACGTCCACCTGTATGAACCGGAGATCACCTGGGTTCGCTATACGCCCAAAACGCCGATGTTGGTGTTGGATCGCATCTTCCCGGAAGGCATCTTGCTGCCGGCATACTTCTTCGATAAGAACATCATCCAGTTGCCTACCGTGAAGACGCACGTGTTCACAACGATTACGGGCGCGATGAAGAACGCCTTCGGGGGTTTGTTGACGGAAAAGCGACATTGGACGCACAGCGTGATCCATGAAACCGTGGTAGACCTGCTGGCGATTCAGCAGGAGATTCACAGTGGCTTGTTCGCGGTGATGGATGGGACGTTTGCCGGCGATGGGCCGGGCCCGCGCGCGATGCGCTGGCATGAGAAGGACATCCTGCTGGCTTCCGCCGATCAAGTAGCGATTGATGCGATTTCGGCTAAAATCCAGGGGTTCAACCCCATGGACCTGAAGTTCATCCGCCTGGCGCACGAGCTGGGTCTGGGGATCGGCGACCCTAAAGATATCGAGATCGTGGGTTATGATGTGTCGGCTGAGGATTGGGGATTCGTCCAGGAGGATACGTTCGCCAGCCGCGGCCAGAAATTGATCTATCATGGGCCGCTGAAGCCGGCGGAGAACTTGTTATTGCGCTCGCCCATTGTCCCGTGGAGCTATTTCGCGTCTAACTTCTATCACAACGTCTACTGGTATCCGGCGGTGGGCCGCAAGCGCGTCGAGGATGCGCTGGATACGAAATGGGGGCGCATGTTCCAGAGCTATGGTGACGGCAAGGTGGTGATGCCTGGCGTCGAGCCGCGCACGACCGCCATCGCGGCGGGTGCGATCGTCGGCGCGCTGGTTCTGGGCGGGCTTGCCCTACGAGGCCGTCGTCGTTAGCTGTCTGCGAGCACGCACTGAGCCTGCACCAAACTGCGAAGTGCAGGTTTCGTGTAGCCACAGTGCTATCGAATCGCCGTCTGGAAAACAAAACCCGGTCGCAAAGACCGGGTTTTTGATTGGCGAGACATTTCAGATTGACGTCTATGTGGTGATAATCACGGATTCGAGGACCGGGTTGCGGTTACAATAGAACAGCTCATGCGTTTCGGAACCGAGATAGCCGCTGAGTGCGATGTGAACCCGGTTTTGCTGATCAATCGCCATGCTGAGTTCACTCAAACCTTCGCTGTTTGCCATTGCGACCTCAACCGGCCACCAGTCGGCCTGTTTCTCAGGCGGGCGTATCCGGTGGCGTAATTGTGAACCTTCCAGCCAGACGATCTGCAGGAAGTTCTGGCTGTTACGCGCAAGGTAGGGGAGGCGGCAATCGTTTGAACCGGGGGAGAGATCGGCCGGTGAACGCCAACCGGTTTCGCCGCGCTCTGCATAGCGAACGTGGTAGAGATTCGCGACTTCTTCTTGCCATACCAGATAACAGTCGTCGTTTGCGCCGACCAGCAATTGCGGGCGCAAGGAATGGGCTGCGGGGCTGTTGGAGACGATCTGCGGCACAGACCAGAGCTTGTTGCTCAGGGCGGCGCTGAGGATTTCGTAACGGGCAGCCGCGCCGGTGCGGTCTTGCCAGGCAACGTGAATAATGCCCGCAGACGTGATCGCGATGCTGGGAAGCGCGCCGCGACCGCTGGGGATGGGTGAACTGGTCCAGAAGAGGCCGTCAAGTGTCCCATAATAGATGGTGGACTCGCCGGGGGTGGTGTCGGCCCACGTCGCGTGCAGGCTCCCATTGGGGGCGACGGCAATCGCCGGGTCGGTGGAAACGCCCGGGGTTCGGGAGACCGGTTCGGGCAGCAACCACCTGCCGTCTTCCCGGACTACGTGATATACTTCGTAATTGCCGATGAATTCATGTGTGAAGAGACAGTGCAGCTTGCCATCCGGGGTCACTGCCAGAGTCGGTTGTTCTCCGCTCGCGATTCTGACGGGGGCGCTCCATGCGCTGCCGTCGAAAACGGCGTGATAGAGCGTTTTATTGCGACTCCAGGCCAGATGAAGCGCGTTACCACTGAAGGCCAAAGAAGGTTCGCGGCTATTCGCGCCGGCATCGGGTACAAGTGTGGTGGCGCTCCAGGGGTTGTTGTTTGCCATAGCGGCCTCTCCTCGCGCGGGGGTGGCGCGTGAACGGTCAATGGAAAAGAAAGCGATCAGGAACGAAGGGCAACCTGTCCCTCAACACGACATAATTCTAGCACGCCATACGATGGGAGGCAAATCAACTGCCAATTTCATGGCAGCACCAACTCATCCTTGCCGCTGAGTTTCTCTTCGATCCTGGCGACGATGAGATCGAGATGGGCGTTGTTGTGGACGAAATCGAGATCATCCGTGGCGATGGTGAGCACCGGGCAGATGGCGAAATCGTCCAGCCAGGATTCGTACAGCGCGCCGAGGTGTTCCAGGTATTCCGGTTCGATGTTGCGTTCGAAGGCGCGGCCGCGGCAGGTGATGCGCTGTAAGAGAGTGGGCGTCGAGGCCCGGAGGTAGACGACGAGGTCGGGTGGGGGCAGAAAAAGTGTGAGCACCTCATAGAGTTCGCGATAGGTCTGATAGTCACGCGGCAAGATGTGACCCTGTTCGTAGAGCGCGCGAGCGAAGATCTCGGCGTCTTCGTATACCGTGCGGTCCTGCACGACGGAACCTGGGAAATCCAGTAACCGGCGATGGTGACGCAAGCGACGCGAAAGGAAAAACACCTGCGAGTGAAATGCATAGCGTGGCATATCGTGATAAAAGTCGGCGAGATACGGGTTATCGGATACGGCTTCGTAAAAAGGTTCCCAGCCGAGCCGGCTGCTTAAGAGACCCGTCAGGGTGGATTTTCCCACGCCGATGTTGCCTGCGATGGCGACAAAACGCTTAATCATGGCTGTTCTCGGCGCGCTCGAGGGCGCTGAGGTAGGCATTCTCCAGGTCAATGCCCGCATCATTCGCGATCTTGAGCAGCCGATCGAGGGTATCGCCCAGGGTTTCTTGCAGCGTGGCCCTCAGCCCTTCCACCGCGAGGTCGCGCGCTTCCTGCCGGTTGCCGAGCTTCGGGAGCAATTTGTCTTGCTGCACCCAGACCTGTTTCAGTGTGTCGCCCAGGTGGCCGATGGCTTGCGAGAGGGACAGATAGTCATAGAAGATGTCGGCAAGGTCGCCATTGACGTGTTCGAGTGAGCGACGATGCCGCTGAAAATCCATGAGGCGGCCACCGGGCCGGGGCGCGCCGATTGCCCCGGTGCGATCGGCGGCGATTTGGGGGAAAAGCGGCTGTTGCGGCGTCCCTTCGAGCGCCTCGCGAACCTGTTTGTTGACGCCGGCGCGCGCGCTCAGATCGCTCACCAGGTCCAGGTCATCCGTATCAATAATGAGCACTGGCGCATCGGTGTAATGCGCGAACAGGTTCTTGTATTCAGCGCCCAGCGCTTCGATGTAGTCGCGGGACATGCGGCGTTCGAAGGCGCGGTCGCGATAGGCGATGCGCTGCATCAGTGTGTTGGTTGAAGCCTTGAGATAGACGACCAGCGCGGGTGTGGGGAGTTGTTCGCCGAGAATGGCGTAGACGCGTTCATACATTGCCAACTCATCGCCGGTGAGATTCAGATGTGCGAACAGCCAGTCTTTGTTGAACAGATAATCGCTGACCAGGGGGGACGTGTGTAACGCTTTGCTGATGACGCGATGCTGTTGCCGATAGCGACTGAGCAGGAAGAAGATCTGCGTTTGAAAGGCATAACGCGCGCGGTCTCCGTAGAAGTCGCTGAGGAAAGGATTCTCCTCGAACACTTCCAACAGGATTTCGGCGGGCAATGCTTCGCCAAGAATGCGGGCGAGGGTCGTTTTGCCGACGCCGATCACGCCTTCGATGGCAATGAACGCATGGGATGAACTCACGCGGTCCTCCGCTGGGTGGGTTGTGGGAAGTCATTATACGAGCGAGGGTCGGGTTGAGCTAATTCTGCAAGTGTATACGAGTGGGTGAAACTTCTTCGGGTGATTTGACTAGGACTTACGCAAAACCAGTAATTGGTTGACAGTACGAGCGTTGGCGGGTAAGGTAGGCCGCATGAGACCGACAAGCCAACCCGTGACTCGTTTGGACTACTGCCAGTATTTGCTGGTCAGCCAAATCAACTACACGC